>CAZKTR010000066.1:0-12122 GCA_964555525.1 uncultured Pirellulaceae bacterium | reverse complement strand
ATTTCCATGCAACTTAGAGGAGCAGACGAACTGCAATAACTCAGTTTAGCAGGTTGCCCGCCATCCTGCAGAGTCGATCAGCCATTCGCGGCGAACACCCAGCGAGTCGCGACGGTCTTGCTGTCGGAGAATTTCGTCGGCACGATTTGTATCCGTCGCTTGTCCACTTCGATCGAAGCGAAATTACAGTCTGCGGTTAAAGTGAAGCTTTGGTTGTTGAGAGAGAACCGAATCTGTGGTCCGTCGTGTTGAACCGACACGTTTTCGTTGACCGAATAAGTCGATCCCAGCCACTGACCATCGGCATTCAACTGCTTTAGCAAACACGCCAAGTCGCATTTGATCGCAGGTTGCTCGTCGACCGTTTCAACCGAGTACGAGGCTGACCAGTGTCCTTTGCCGGCCATGCCGACTCCCAGTACTGCTTGTCCGGTTGGCAGTTCGTGTAGATTGATTTCTTGCAGTGCAGATGATGCTGGGAAAACGTCTTGGTCGCCGCCTTCGATGCTTGTCAAAACATCGGTCGTTTGCCCAGTTGAATCAACTAATTGCCAGCGGTGCCCCCAGCGGTCGCCCGATTTGTCAAATTGCAAACGGAGATGCGAAGCGGAGGGATTTGCGAGTGGGATTTGTATGTTCAAATTAGTCACGGTTTTGTTGAAGCATTCCTGTTCCGATAAGATCGTTTGCTTAGGGTCGTCTAATCGATAAATCGAACACATCGGGACGCGTATAGTGTCCTGCGTTATCCATGTCAAAGCGGGCGCGAGGGATGTCATCCAGATCGATTTCAGCCGTTATCAACGCTTCTTTATTAAAGACCGGTTCCGCCAAAACTTTGCCCATTGGATCGACGATGCAACTGCCACCGCGAATCAGAACCGTCTCGGGTGATGTGCCTTGGATGGGTTGATACCAATCGGCAGACACATGACCCTGCGTCATGTACTGGCACGCGGTGACGACAAAGCAACGTCCTTCAAGCGCGATCATTTGCATGGTCGGCAGCCAAACATCGCGGTCATCAACCGTTGGCGCGGTGTGAATGAGCGGGCTTTGTGAATACAGGTGTGCTCGGTAGAGCGGCATGTAGTTCTCCCAGCAGATCGCCGAAGAGACCGCTCCGAATTCCATCGAGGCCACGTCCATGTCCGACCCGTCACCGAGGCCCCAAATAACTCGCTCCATCGCGGTTGGCATTAGTTTGCGGTGCCACGAAAGACATGCCCCGTTGCGATCGAAGCTGGCCGTAACGCAATAAAGCGTTCCACCGGAGCGTTCGATCAGGCCAAGCACCACATTGAGATTCGCGGTTTTGATGGCTGACTGGATTTGCTGCATTTGGTCAGAGTCGCGTTCAATCGCCTGTTCAAAATATTGACGAAATTCTTCGCGACCGCTGGGACTTCGTGAACCGACCGCAACGCCAAAATCAATTCCTTTTGGGTAGCCGCCAATAAATGCTTCGGGGAAGACAACTAAATCCAACCCGCCGGCTTTTGCTTGTCCGAGATAATCCTCAAACTTCGCGGCAGTCGCTTGGGGGTCAAATAAACAAGTCCCGACTTGGGCCGCACCGATTTTTATTTTCATGTCCTGGCTCCTATCTCAATGCCAATCCTACGAACGGCTTTGTTTGGCTCGCCATGTTAGCAGTGAGTCAAGGAAGCCTTGGATTTCGCCGTCCAGTACTTTGTGGAAGTCGCCCATGCTAAAACCGGTCCGAGCATCTTTGACGCGTTGGTCAGGGTGCTGAAAATAGTTTCGGATTTGTGATCCAAAACCAACACGCGCTTTGTTCTGGTACTTTTCGGCTTCTTCGGCTTCGCGTTTTTCTTCTTCCACGCGCGCCAGTTGAGCTCGCAGCATCTTCCACGCTTGGGCTCGGTTTTTATGCTGGCTTCGTTGGCTTTGGCATTGGACCACCGCCCCGGTTGGGATGTGGGTCAGGCGAATCGCGCTGTCGGTTTTGTTGACGTGTTGTCCTCCGGCGCCGCTGGCTTTGTAAGTGTCTTCGCGAACGTCTTTTTTCTCGATATCGATTTCAATGTTATCTGAAATCTCGGGAGTCACATCGACCGCGGCAAAACTGGTCTGTCGTTTGCCTTCGGAGTTGAAGGGGCTAATTCGAACAAGTCGATGAAGTCCCGTTTCGTTCTTCAGGTATCCGTAAGCCATCGGACCGCGAATCACGATCGAAGCGGTGTTGATGCCAGCTTCTGGATTGTCGTCGCGGTCGAGTAGGTCGACGGCGTAGTCGTTTTTGGCTGCCCACTGGGTGTACATCCGCAGCATCATGTCGGCCCAATCGTTGGCATCGGTTCCGCCATCGCGAGCATGGATGGTCAGGATCGCCCCACTGGAATCGTATGGGCCGTCCAGCAACGCCTTCAGCTCTAGCGATTCAAGTTCTTTTTCAAGCCGATCGACCTCCGAGCGAACTTCTTGCTCGACAGAATCGTCTTCATCTGCCATTTCAATCAGCGCGGACAGGTCCTCGCCGGCGGAAGAAATTTCCGTAATCGGCGCTACGATCGCTTTGGCAATTTTTAAACGGCCAACGGTTTCTTGAGCAGATTCTTGGTTATTCCAAAATCCATCGGCGGCCATTTCGGCCTCGATGTCTTTGATTTCGATCAGTTTTTGATCGTAGTCAAAGAGAGTCTCGAAGCTGAGTGATACGTTGTTGAATCGCGGCGGAGCGTTCGTTGAGTTCGGAATCCATGTTTATTTTGCGGCTGCGTCGAACAGCGAGATGAAGTGTTTTGTTGGCTGGCAATTCTCGTTGAAAACGAGTTTTTTCGCAAGAGACGAGTGCGCGTCGAGCTTGTATTTGTGCAACTTTAGAACTTACGCGTCGGGTTACTCGGTGCGCTCAAGTCATCCGCTGGGGTTGGTGGACCGTCCGCACGTCAAACACTACCATTCCTGCTCGCCGGCCCGCTTCGACGCCTAGGTCTGCATCTTCGAACACCTCGCATTCAGTCGGCTCAACACCGATCCGGCGAGCGACTTCGAGGAAAACGTCTGGTTCTGGCTTGTGCTTGGTGGTGTCTTCGGCTCCCACAACGGCGTCGAAAAAATCGTTCAAACCGATATGCTCAAGGATTTGAAAAACCGTATCGCGGTTTGAACCGGATCCCACTCCCATTGGCTTGGAGTCCCGAAAGGCTTTGGCGATTTCGACGATCGGCTGGATCGGTTTGATTCGCGGCAAAGCGTCAAGAAACGCTTGCTCTTTTTCAGCGGAGATCGCGACGGGGTCGCCTTGGAGGCCTTGTTGCTTCAGAAGCTTATCAACAATGGTGACCGTTGGTTGGCCAGCAAAGGAATAAAATAGATCTTCATCAAATTGAATGCCGTGGCCTGTTAAAACATCTTGCCAAGCGGCAAAGTGCAGTGGCATAGTATCTGCCAGCGTGCCGTCGCAGTCAAAGATTAGGCCTGCGAACGATTCGTGTTGTTTTAGATCAGGCATAGGAGAAGCTTGAGGGTTGGAGATCGAAGGTTGGGATGGCAGGCTTGCTGCTTACAGCGACTTCATCCAATTCATGAACTCAAGCCCGGGTAGCGGTTTGCTGATCAAGTAACCTTGCACGAAATCGCAATCAATGCTTCTTAGAAATTCCAGCTGTTCGGCTGTCTCGACCCCCTCTGCCACGACCTGTAAGTCCAAGCCATGACCTAGCGACAATACCGTTTTGGCAATTGCGACGGCGCGTTTACAGGTTGGCAGATCCCGTACGAATGTGGTGTCGATCTTCAACGTTTTGATTGGAAAATCGCGAATGTAGCTGAGCGATGAGTAGCCAGTGCCGAAATCATCGATCGCAATTCGCACGCCAAGTTGATTAATTTTCTGCATCAACTTAAGCGATCGTTCAACATCTTCCATCACCGCATTCTCGGTGATCTCGAGCTCGATCCAGCTAGGAGCAACCCCTGTGTTGTTAAGAGTGTCGGTAAGCTGTTGTAGGAAATTGGGGTCTCTCAGTTGACGAGGCGATAAGTTTACCGCGATCGGACCGCTCAAAAGTCCAGCTTCATGCCATTGGCGAGCTTGTATGCAAACCTTTTGTAGAACCTGCTGTCCCAGCATGTTGATCAACCCAAAGTCCTCGGCCAGAGGAATGAACTCACTGGGGGGAACCACGGTACCGTCTGGTTGTGTCCAGCGAACTAGTGCTTCACTGCTGGTGATGCGGTTTGTTTTCAAGCACATTTTTGGTTGGTAAACAACCGATAGTTTTTCAGATTCCAGCGCCGTGCGAAGTTCCGATAGAATCCGTTGACGTTTTTCCACGGCCTCGACAAGGTCCGTTGAAAAGAACGTGACTTTGTTCTTGCCTTCTTCCTTGGCTTTGTACATTGCCACATCCGCGTGTCGCATCAACGACTCTACATCAGTCGCATGGTCGGGATAGATTGTCGTGCCGACGCTTACACCGATGTGCACTTCGTGGCCAGCTAAACTAAAGGGGCGGCTAAGGGATTCTACCACAGAGTTGGCACATGACAGGGCTTGCAGCGGAGAGTTAATTTGTTCTGGGATTAACAAAGCAAATTCGTCGCCGCCAAACCGAGCCATGAAGCAACCCGGGCCAAGTGTTTCTTTGACTCGGCGGCTGACTTCCACCAACAATTGGTCGCCCGCGTCGTGTCCCAGCGTATCGTTGACAATCTTGAAGTCGTCCAAGTCCAAAAAGCTCACGCCGAAACGAACGGTGTTGTTAACATCCGATGCGATTAAGTCGGCAATCCTTTGGCGGTAGTACCTACGGTTTGGTAGGTTCGTCAAATTGTCGTGTAGTGCCTGTCGGTGTAATTCACGACGCGTGTCTTCAATTTGTGTGATGTCTGAGAACATGGCAATCAAGTTTGTGATTTCGCCACGTCGGTTTCGCGAGGGGGACAGTGATAGCCAGCAGGCAATTTCTCCGTCGCGTTTGCTCAGCATTTTTACATTGCCAAACCAAGGTCGCCCCGCGCGAGCCAAGCTGGTGAGTTCGGAAAACGGTTGCGAGCCACAGTCCAAAACATCTTCCATGGTCGTGCCCAAAATTTTGGCGTGAGCTTTGCCGACGGTGGCGATGAACTCTGGGTTGGCTTCGCAGATCGTTCCATCGGGATTTAAGATCGCAACACCTTCTTGAGCGTTCTTGAATACGCTGGCCAACAGTTGCAAACGATTTTCTCGTTTCATTTCTGCCGTTACATCACGTGAAACCGCAACGACATAAGATCGATTATTGGTTTGGTCTTGGAACGTAGACCGGTAAGTCGACAAAATGAACTGCTCATTGTTGATGTCGACGAAAGCCTCAAAGCCTGCTTGGCGTTCGCCCGTTTGAAACACTTGCATCTCTTGGGCAGTTGTCTCTGGCGAGCATGATTGCGGCATTGCTGTTTGGGCGGTTTTGCCAATCACTTGGTCACGGAGCACATTGTGGGTTTCGCAAAACGCATCGTTGACCAACACGACGTTCAAGTCCGAGTCTTTGACCGATAACGGCTCTGGTACGGCGTTGATTGTTTTGTTTAGAAAGTCGCGACTCTGGGCAAGCTCCATCTCGTACCGCTTGCGCTGTGAGATGTCGCGGGCCATCACGATGGTACGCTCTTGATCGGCCAGCAGGAATCGTTTGAGTTTTAACTCGTACCAAACCGAACGGTCGCTGCCGATCGACCGTACTTCTTGCTCGATGAAGTCGCCGTTCTTGAGACGGCGGATTGTTTCTTTGAGCAACTTTCGAGGGACTTGGAAGTTCTGTCGAATGACACGAACTATATTCAAACCGACATGTTGTTTACGGTCAAAACCAAACAGAGCTTCAGCGAGCGAGTTGCAATAAAGAACCTTGCTGCCTTGCAAAACTGCGATCGCGTCGCGCGAGTATTCAAGTACTGATTCGGCCAGTAGGTGTTCGGTAAGCAACGGACTGTGAGCAACTTGCCCGATGTTATCAAGTAATCCTAGTTCTGATTCGAGTTCTTCCAGCCCATGTAACGATTGTGCAATCTTACGAGTTACGATGTGCGAGTCTTCGAGCGCGTCCAAGTTGCTGGTTTGTGGGTCCGCTGCTCCGGTCTGTTGTGCGACGGCCTTTGCTGTTTGCCCTTTTGGTGGAAGCTGGGTTGGATCTTCCTGGCCGCGCAAGTCTTCTAGCAAGGCCTCAAACTTCAACAACTCACTGCTGGCGAGAGTGTTTTTCGCCGGGACCGCAGGACTTGATTGGTGCGGGTTAGAGTTAAATTGTGGGTTAATGTCGGGCATTTCTTAGGCTGATAGCGATCAGGGAAATGGAATTTAATAGCCGGTGGTCAAGCCACCGTTGTTGGTTCGTTTTGAAGTAGTCACAACTAGCTAGAGCAATCCTTACTTTAATCGGCACAACCGAAGCTCAGGTCGATATCGATTGAACGTGCAACACTAAAACGGTTGCCCGTTAGAATCAGTCTTTTCGATTGTGAAGTTCCGGTTTTTTTATGATTTCGACTTCATTGCGGACTGTGACCAATTGGCCTGTTGCCAAAAACTTTGGTGGCAGAGTTTTAGTGTTATTCGGATTGATCTGTGACTGCTTTGGAAGCTTTTACTCGAAAGACCCTTCCAATTTCGTCCACTAGCAGCAACCATACCGATAATCCTGATTGGAAGGCCCCAAGAATTATGAGTCAGTCGATGCAAAACCCACCCAAGCCAGAGTTGATGAGCCCCGCAGGCTACTGGCCTGAACTGCAGACCGCGATCGAAAGTGGTGCCGATGCCGTTTACTTTGGCCTGAATCATTTCACGGCCCGAGCCAAAGTCGGTTTTTCACTGGAGGAACTGCCCGAGGTCTTTCAAACGCTTCACCAACGAGGCGTCAAAGGATTTGTGACCTTTAACACGCTGGTCTTTGATCACGAGTTTGAACAAGCCGAAAAAGCGATCAAAGCAATCGCCGCCGCCGGAGCCGATGCAGTAATCGTTCAAGACATCGGCGTCGTTCAACTGATCAAGGCCGTGTCGCCGGAGCTCGAAATTCACGGTAGCACGCAAATGTCGATTACCAGTGCACAAGGAGCAAACTTTGCAGCGTCGCTGGGGTGCAGTCGAGTTGTGTTGGGACGCGAGTTGAGTTTGAGCGACATGCGGAAGATTGCTGCCGAGACCGATGTTGAGCTTGAGGTGTTCGTTCACGGGGCGCTTTGTGTTTCGTATTCTGGCCAGTGTTTTAGCAGTGAAGCTTGGGGCGGTCGAAGTGCCAATCGCGGCAAGTGTGCTCAAGCTTGCCGGCTATCTTACGATTTGATTGTTGATGGGCAGCCTCGCGACTTGGGACCGTATCGATACTTGCTCTCGCCAGGGGATCTATGTGCGATCGAGCAAATCCCTGACCTGATGGACATTGGAATCTCCTGTGTCAAAATCGAAGGCCGTTATAAAGATTCGGCTTACGTCGCCATGACCACCCGCGCCTATCGCGATGCAATTGATTTGGCGGCACTGGACAAAACCGTCACCATTGATGATGAACAAAAGCAAGACCTCGAACAAATTTACTCGCGCGGACTCGGTGCTCATTTTATGTCCGGCACCAACCACCAAACCGTCGTTCACGGTCGCGCTCCAAGGCATCGCGGGTTGAAAGTCGCGACGGTTATCCAAGTCAAACAAAAATCCGTCGTCGTCGAATGCGAGCATGAGATTCGGCGCGGTGACGGGATCGTGTTTGATGCCGCCGACTGGCGCAGCCCCGACGAACCTGAAGAAGGCGGTAACGTTTACGAGGTTAAGCCCGTTGGTAACACCATGCCGGGAGATGAAACGACGTTGGTTCAGCTCGAGTTCGGTTACGACGACATCGATTTTAGTCGGATCAAGCCCGGCGATTTGATTTGGCGAACCAACGATCCAAAACTGTACAAACGCCTCAAGCCACTCACACAAACCGAAGTCCCCGCTTTCACGCGACCCGTTCGTTTTGAAGTCGTTGCCAAAGTTGGGCAGCCGTTGCTGATTGCGGCGAGTATTGAATCGGGTTTGACGTTGGAATTCGAGCACGATGTTCCGATCGAAGCCGCTAAGGCACGCGGGCTAGACCAAGCGATGGTAGAAGAAAAACTCGGCCGACTTGGTGGGACTCCGTACTATCTGGAAAAGGTGGATCTGGATACCGATGGCAAGGCCTTTGTGCCGACCAGTTTGTTGAATCAAGCTAGGCGTGAACTAGTGGATTCACTATTTGAAGTCAGTGGACAGGTCGAGCCGATCGCCACGGAATCGGCTTGGGACGCTCAATTGACTCGGTTCAAAAAAACACAGGCCACGCCCGAAATCAGCAACGCCGAAATAGAATCAACGCCTCAGCTTCATGTGTTGGTTCGTAATGGCGATCAACTTGACGCAGTGTTGGCTGCCGCAGCAAACACGCCGATTGCTTCGGTTACACTGGACTATTTGGAGCTGTACGGTCTGAGGTCTGCGGTTGAAAAAATTAAAGCTGCCGACGTGACTGCTGGCGGCGTTCGAATCCGCCCACGGGTGGCGAGCCCGCGAATTCTGAAGCCGGCCGAGCAAAAGGTGATTCGATTTTTGGAATCGCTTGGCTGCGATATTTTGGTCCGCTCTGCGGGTTTGCTGCACGATTTGCAGACCGCAAAATTAGCCGACGATTGCAAACTAATCGGCGATTTTAGCTTGAATGTTTCGAACGCGGTTTCAGCCTTTGAAATTCTAGACCGCGGGATCGCTCGCTTCGCGCCGACTTATGATTTAAACTCGCAGCAAATCATTGATTTGACTCAGCATATCGATGCCGTGAAGATCGAAGTGATTTGTTATTCTCATTTGCCGGTGTTCCACACGGAGCACTGCGTATTCTGTCGATTTTTGTCCGAAGGCACGGACAACACCAACTGCGGCCACCCCTGCGAAACTCATCGGGTTGCGGTGCGAGACCAGCAGGGGCGCGAGCATCCAGTGATGGCGGATGTCGGCTGCCGCAACACGGTCTTTGGGGCCGAAGCACAGACCGATGTCGCGACAATGGATGCTTGGATGGCTGCTGGTCTGCGACACTATCGCGTCGAGTTCGTGCATGAAAAAGCCGAGCAAGTGGCGGAGATCGTGACTGGCTTTGGGGAACTGTTTGCCAAAAAAATCTCGCCTGCGCAGCTCGGAAAAACGTTGCAACAACACGCAGGGCAGGGGATCACGCAAGGCAGTTTGTTCGTGCCTGAAGGATTTAAGAAACTGGTTCAGCTTGGGCCTTGAGTGTGTAGTACCGCCTTTAGGCCGGAGGCCGTAGTAGGTGGCGACGGTGCTTCCAGCCGGTCTTCCGCGCCGACCGAGGCAAAACGTTATTCGCACGCGAAACAAGCCAGCCAGTACGGTAGCTCTTTGTAACTGTCAATTCTAACGACCACCACAATAAAAAGCGTTGCCGCTCCAACACCGCGTAAGACAGGCCAGGGGCAACTGTCGCCACCTACGACTTCAAACCACTATGTCGCAACAGCGCGTCGGTAGTTGGTTTTCGACCACGGAAGGCTTCGTAGATTTCCATTGGGTGGCGACTGCCGCCTTCTGCCAAAACGGTATCGCGGAACCGGCGTCCGGTTTCGGCAACCGCCGCTTCGTTGTCCAAGCCCGCTTCTTCGAACGCTGAAAACGCGTCCGCACTGAGTACTTCGGCCCACTTATAGCTGTAGTAACCCGCGGCATAACCACCAGCAAAGATATGCGAAAACGCGCAGAGGAATTTGTTGCCGGGGAAGGGCGGCATCGGCGAGGTCTTGGCTGCCAAGCGTTCGTAAATGTCAAACGCCGACTCGTCACCGTTGGGATCGAACGTCGAATGTAAAGCGACGTCGGTCATGCCAAATAACAATTGTCGCAACATCTGCGAAGCCGCGCGGTAAGTCCGAGCCTTACAGATCTTCTCAAATAAATCGTCCGGTAGCACTTCGCCGGTTTCATGATGAATCGCCATGCCCAGCAACGTCGGGCGGTGGTAGCACCAGTTTTCCATGAACTGACTCGGCAGCTCAACCGCATCCCACTCGACTCCCGAAATCCCGGCGACGTCCCGCAGGTCGACGGTGGTCATCATGTGTTGCAAGCCGTGTCCAAATTCGTGGAACAGCGTTTCGACTTCGCGGAAAGTCATCAGCGACGGCGTGTCGCCGGCCGGCGGTGTACTGTTGCAAACCAGATGAGCGATCGGCATGCGATGTTGGTCCGCGGTCACACTGCGGCCGATACAGTCGGACATCCAAGCGCCACCGCGTTTGTTTTCTGGGCGCGAGTAGGGATCCAAGTAAAACGCGGCGATGTGCTTGCCAGCTTCGTTCGCGACTTCGAAAAAGCGTACGTCTTTGTGCCAAACAGGGGCTTTGCCATCGGCAGCCGTCACAGTGATACCAAAAATTCGGTGGCACAAATCAAACATGCCGTCCAACACTCGCTCCAGCGAAAAGTAAGGACGCAGTTCCTCGTCGGTGAAGGAATACTTTGCTTCGCGAAGACGTTCGGCCCAAAACGAAATGTCCCAATGGGCCAGTGCGCCTTCGTGGCCTTGTTCGTTGGCGTACTTCGTCAGATCCTCCAACTCCGTTTTGCCGGACTCAAGACTTGCGGCCAACAGCTCGTCGAACATCGCTTGGATCTCATCGGTGTCTTTGGCCATCTTGTTGGCGAGACTGACCGCGGCGTAGTTGGGGTAGCCCAGCAGTTGGCTTTTTTCTTGACGCAACTTTAGGATTTCTGCGACCAGCGGCTCGTTGTCCAGTTCGCCTTCGGAGGCGCGCGACACATAGGCTCGGTAAGCTTGCTCGCGCAAATCGCGGTTCTGGCAGTGTTCCATGAAAGGCCCGAAACTGGGTGCGTCAAGTTTAACTCGCCATGGTCCGTTGTCCGGATCGGTTTTGGCTTCACCGTCTTGATCGTCCGCCCAAGCGGCGGCGGCTAAACGACGGAAGCTTGTCGGCAAACCTGCCGCGTCGGCGGCATCGGTGATGTCCAAGTGCCAAGCTTTCGTGGCATCGAGTACGTGGTTGGAGAAGTCGCTGGCCAGTTGCGACATACGTTCAGCGATTTCGTTGAAGCGCTTTTGAGTGTCGCCTTCAAGGCTGATCCCGGATTGCTCTGAACCCAAAATTGCTTTTTGGATGATACGTTGCTGGCCGGACGACATTTGCGAGAAACCATCACTGTCTCGCAGGTCACAGTAAACTTTGTACAGCGGTTTGCTTTGACCAGCTTTGAGGCTCATTTGGACTACTTGCGGAATCACGGCCTCGTGAGCTTCCCGAAGTTCGTCGCTATTTGCGACCGCCAGCAGGTGCGAGATTGGAGACCAGCCGTATTCGAACATCAGGTCAATTTTTCCTAGCGGCTTGGTTAGGCTATCCCAATCGGTGGCTTTTTCGGCTTCGGCCAGCAGGGCATCGAAATCCTTGGCCAGTTGCTCGATGGCCGGGGCGACGTGGTCGGGGGTAATTTTGTCGTAGGCAGGAATGCCGGATTGGTTCAAAAGTGGATTGTCACTGGTGGTCATATCGTTTGTTTCGATTAAATAAAGGGCGACTCTGTGGGTGGCCTTTAAAATGGAAGTGAGGATGGTCAGGATTGTAACCGATTGGGCCCAGCGAAAGAACGAGAGCTAGATTCGAACTTTGTTAAATCATAAGTTGACCAAGTCAAGTAAGCTGGCTAAAATCTGCCCTCGCTCAGTTTTGGAGGCTCCTTTTTCGGGGCTTAAATCGGCGTGAATTTTACGGTGGCTGTAGCTCAATTGGTTAGAGCACTGGATTGTGATTCCAGATGTTGGGGGTTCAAGTCCCCTCAGTCACCCTTGAAATCTAAAGGGCCCGTGGCATTTGCTGCGGGCTTTTTTTGTTCGGCACCTTTTATCGGCTCGACGCAAATAATTTTCTCGACTTACATAAAAAGTTCGCAAACGCCGCAAGTTTCGTTAGAATTGAATTAGCAGTTACGAGACATCCAGTGCATTGTGAGTAAACCTTTGGCTTGTCAGGTTGGATTCGTGGCGGTTCTTCAGTTGAAAATTAAATTATTATTGATCAAGGAATAGGACGATGGGCAAAAAAATCAAAAGGCCAGATGCGAATCCAAT
>CAZKTR010000065.1:0-12286 GCA_964555525.1 uncultured Pirellulaceae bacterium | reverse complement strand
TGGGTTGGTTGCTGCGTTGGGCTGGATGGTGCTGGTAGCGGCGATCGTGTTGTTGCTGGCCGTATGGTTTGATTTGCTGTGGGAGTTATCCGCGACTGCGCGGGTGGTGGCTTGTGTTGTGGCCGGTGCGGCGGCGCTAGTCGCATTTGGAATGTTCGCTGTTTCGGTGTTGCGCCGGTCAGGGCGAGAACGTTTGGCGGCTCACTTGGATGAAGTTGCTGGGACCGGTGGCGAAATTAAATCGGGTTTGGAATTGGCTGATTCTTTGAAGAACAATCAAGAGGATCGCCCGTTGGCGGCGGGTTTGGCTTCGTTAGCCGTTTCCCAAGCGGCCGATCGAGCTGGTGCGATTGACCGCAAGACCGCAGTTTCTTTGGCGCCGCTGAAAACCGTTGCTTGGGCGCTGGCGGGTGTTGGTGCGTTGATCGCGGTGGTGGCGTTTGCGATGCCGCAGCTTGCGCAAACTCAGTGGAACCGGTTTTTGAGCCCGATGGATGATACGCCTCCTTTTTCAACGATCACTTTTGATGTGACGCCTGGTGATATTGAAGTCCGCTATGGCGATCCCGTCGACATTGTGGCTCAGCTTAGCGATGTACCGCTGGATGATCTTGAGCTGGTTTTGATTTCGGAATTGGAAGAAAAAGTGCCGATGTTCTCCGAAGGGAGTAATCGCTGGAAAACGAGTTTGTTCCGAGTGACCGAACCGATGAAGTATCAAGTTCGATCAGGCCGGTTGAGGAGCAAGACATTTTCGATTGGCGTGGTTTCGGTGCCGGAGATTAGCGGGGTCGAGTTTCTGGTCACGCCTCCTGCTTACACTCGGTTGGGCAAACGGCGGGTTAAAGGCGGGACGCCGATTCGGGCGTTGGCAGGGACGCAGGTGCAAGTTTTAGCGACTAGCAATCGTCCGCTTAGCAAAGGGACGGTGGCGTTTGCGAAGGAAGATTCGGCGGAAGAAGGCGCCGCGATCGAGCTGTTGCCGAGTGACCAGACGGAGGATTTGCAAAAGGTGGTTGGGTCGTTTGAGGTCAAGAAAGGCGGCAAGTTTGTTGTTTCGCTGACGGATGTGGATGGCGTGGAGTCTAACGATTCTCACGCGGGCTACGTCGAACTGTTGAAAGACACTCGGCCTTTCGTTCGGATTATAGAACCGAAGCAAAATTCATGGGCTACGTCGACCGTTCAGTTGCCAGTTCAGATTTCGGCCGAAGACGATTATGGGCTCTCGCGAGTTGCAGTTTATCGCAGTTTGAATGACTCTCGTCCGCTGCCGATGGAGTTGCCTCTGTCCGCGGACTCTTGCAGGTTGAATGTTGGGTTTAGGTTGCCGTTGCGGGATTACTTGTTGACTCCAGGCGATAAGTTGGAGCTGTTTGTTCGTGTTGAAGACAATGATCCAGCGGAGGTCAAAGGAAGTGAGAGCCCGATTCATTCGGTGTTCATTATTTCTCATCAGCAGTTTATGCAGATGCAACAACAAGAGATGGGCATCGAGTCGGTGTTGTCGAAGTATCGTCAGATCGAACGCCAATTGGAGTCGTTGGAGATGATGCAGGACGAGATCAAAAAAATGAACGGTGAAAAACCACCAGAAGCAAAGCCAACCGAAGAGGTTAAACGAGAGTTGGAGTCCGCGGCCGAAGAGTTTGAACGGCACGCGTTAGGCATGGCAGAGTTGATGAAACGAAAGTTTCCGATTGATGTCGATCGGGATCTGGAAGAGCGTATTGCTGAGATGCAGGAACAGATGAGGGAGATCGCGAAGGAGATGCGAGAGCTGATTCGCAAGGTCGATCGTTTTGAAATCACGAATGAGGAGCTTGAAGAAAAGCTCAAAGAGTTGCGAGAAAAGTTGCACGGGGTTCGTGAGGAGTTTAATAAGGACGTGATGCAACCGATGGATGATTTGGCGAAATTGTTTCCGTTGATGGTTTTGCAGGAGCAGTTCAGTCAGGTCGTGTTGAGACAGAGAAATTTGTCGGACCGTTTGAAGTCATTGGCAGATCAGGAAGAGGTCGAAGACGCTGCTACGAAACGTCGGATGCGAGACCTAGCCGAAGAACAAGGCAGCTTAGAAGACGCGTTGGACGAGTTGTTGTTGGACATCGAACAAGAGGCGTTGTCGTTGCCGATTGGCGAGGAGTACGTTGAGTTGCGAGATTCATCGATTAAATTTTCAGCCGATGTGCTCGCCAGCGGTGCGTTGGAACAGCAGGAACAGGCTGAAACGGCTTTGAATGAACTCTCGGGAGCCGACGGGTTTCGTCATGCGGAGAAAGCTGCGGAGATTCTAGAGTCGTTTATTGAACAAGCACAAGATGCGCAAGAACAAGCTCAGCAGCTTGGCATGCAACGCTTTCAACCTCAGCAAGGAATGCGGCGGCCGAAGCTAGGCGATTCGATTGCTCAGATGATGAAAATGTTCGGTCCCAAAAACGGCGGACAGCAACGCGGACAAGGTAATCGTGGCGTCTATGGCGATAATCCTCGATCCAATCAAAAAAGACGGGCCGGAGGACGAGGCAATCGGCAGTCCCGTGGTGGATCCGGTGGACCAGATACCAATCGGGTGCCTGTCGAACAGGACGATCGAGTGCAACGTCACACCGGCGAAGCAAGTGGAACGCAAGTTCCCGTTCCGTTGCGATACGAACGCAAATCAGGTGAATACTATCGACGGATCATTGAAGAATTGGGTGACGAATGAAAACGAACCATTTTGAAGTGACCCATCATCGGTCGGCTGTCTCATATTTGACTTACATAGTTGTAGTTAGAAAGTTTGCAATGAAAACGAATCGAAGTTTAGGGCTGATTGCAATGGCAAGCATGATTTTGTTTGCCAGCGTATTGAACGCGCAGGATACCGATAAGGAGGCACCGGTGGTTACGCCAGTCGCTGTGAAAGCGCCGACCGCTCAGGACACGGCCAAGGCTGCAGCGGATGGTCAGTCGGCGACGGTGCCCGATTCAAAGCATGTCGGTGGTGAACCGGATGGCGTGGTCCAGGTTGCGAATTTGGTTTACGCGAAAACGAAGAGCAGTGAGTGTTTTGCGGATCACTTTCTGGTGCAAGCCGAACAAGAGTCTTCGATTTCGACCAGCCGAAGGTTTCATGCGGTGAAGCTGGACAGCGACGAGATTTATAATTTTCCGTTGATCATCATGACGGGCGAAGGAGCGTTTGAGCTGCCAGATAACGAACGCCAAAATTTGAAGCGGTTTGTCGAACGTGGTGGGTTTTTATTGGCGTCGGCTGGGTGTTCGTCTAAAGAATGGGATAAGAGTTTTAGAAATGAAATGACCAAGATCTTTGGCGAAAAACGATTGGCAGGGCTCGACTTTAAGCACCCTGTTTTCCATACGGTTTACGACATCGAAGACTTTAAGGCCAAGCATGGAACGATCCAACCGCTTGAGGGAGTTCATTTTGAGGGGCGTTTGGGCGTGCTTTATTCGCAGGATGGGTTGAACGATACCGCTCACACGACAGGTTGTTGTTGCTGCGGTGGGAACGAAATCAAAAACTGTTTGCAGATCAACGTGAATATTTTGGCTTACGCGTTGACTCATTGATTCAGTGAAGTTTGAGTTGAAAATCGGATTAAGAATTTTGAATCGGCTAGCGCCACCATGAATAAACGTCTCGCAATCCAAATGATCCTGATCGGCTCGGTCGTAATCGGGGTGGCGTGCGCGGGGTGTGAGAAGAAACAACAGGCCTCCGACGAGGATAGCGATACTCTAAAAAAGACTCCTGTTTCATTTTTGATTTCAGCCGATACCGCAGGTTGGATTGAGCCCTGTGGTTGTACGACGAAGCAGAGCGGCGGGTTGCCACGGCGCGGAACGATGGTCAAGTCAATGCGAGAAAAGCAAACCACGGTCGTGTTGGACTGTGGCGGTGCCGCTGCGGGGGTGTCGGATTATCATCAGTTGAAACTCGAATCCATCATGGCCGGTGAAGCGGCGATGGGCTTGGTGGCTCACAATATCGGCGGCAGTGAGGCTGCTTTTGGCGGTCAGACGTTACAGCAACTTGTTGATCAGCAGATCGTACCTTTGTTTTCGACGAATGTATGTGATGCATCGGGAAAGCTGATTGGCGATCAGGCGCAGTGGATATCTGCTGGCGGAAATCGGATTGCAGTTCTGGGCGTGATGGATCCAAAGTTTAAAGGCGATCAAATGCAAGTGTTGCCGCCTCAGCAAGCGATCTTAAATGCGATCGAAGCGTTTGAAGAAAAACCCGACGCGATTCTGGTGCTGGCTTATTTGCCCCGCCCCGCGTTGATGGAGTTGGCGAAGGCGTTGCCGGAGGTCGATGTGATCGTCGGCGGGCCGACCGGACAAACGATCGCTCCGACTCGAGTTGGCGCGGTGTTGGTTACGTCTTCGACTAACAAGGGCAAGTTTCTAGTGCAATTGGATTACGATCCCGATCGGGGGCAACGCTTCGAAGCCAAGGTGGTCGAACTAGATGAGTCTTGGTCGGACGACGTGGACCAAAGAAAGAACCTTGACGCGTATCATGAACGTTTAGCTGCCAAGGATTTTGAGAGTCCGTTTACGGGCGTTAAAAAGTCGGTCGCTACCGCGATGGATTCGAAGGACCAATTCGTGGGCAATGCGAAGTGCCAAGCGTGTCATGTTGGCGATTGTCAGCATTACACTTCCACGAAACACTCGGTCGCCTGGGAGACGTTAGAGAATAAATTCTCACATGTGGATCCGTATTGTCAGCAATGTCATACGACGGGATACGGATCGAAGGCTGGTTTTGTTTCAATCAAAAAGTCGCCGGCTTTGTTTGATGTTGGTTGCGAGAGTTGTCATGGGCCTTCTTCAAGGCATTGTGAAAAGCCGACCGTCAAAACCGTTTACGATGCGCGGGATCAGTGTTTGCAATGTCACGATCGAGAAAACAGTCCGCTGTTTAAATATGAATTGTATTGGCCCAAGATTTTGCATGGGCAGCAGAAAGTGGCGGAGGTCAGCAAGTGATTATTCGAAGTAGTTTTTTAGACAATCGATACAACCGTGGTGAGTGTGAGATGATCAATTTCAATCGAAGCGTTTGTGTTTGGGCATATTTACTGGTCGGAATGCTGGTCGTTGGTGGTTCGCTATTGTCCAAGTCGGCGATGGCAATTCCGCAAGACGAGGGAGTGGTTTGGTATACGGACTTGGAAGAGGCGAAAAAGAAGTCGCGTATTTCGGGCATGCCGATTTTGGTCAAGTTCGAAGCGGACTGGTGTCAGCCATGTCAATTGCTCAGCAAAGAACTCAAGAAAGCACAGATCATTAGAACGCTTGAGCAAGTCGTCCCCGTCGTGATCAATATCGACAAACAGGAGGATTTGGCGAGGCGATTTGATGTGTCTTCGATTCCGAAGGTTATTTTGATCGATGACGCAGAGGCCGTGCTGGCCGACAAAACTGGTTTTGCGCCGGTGGGAGACTGGAAGACTTGGATTGAAGAATCCTTAGAGGATACTGAGTTTTCGATGCCCGAAGAATTGGCTTCGTTTGACCCGCCGACGACCACCGAAGTCGAAGAACTGATATCGCGTTTGAATGCAAAGGACGCGGCGATGCGAGAGTTGGCGATGGAGCGTTTGGTTTCGTTTCCGGCGAAAACGCGGAAGCACGTGGTTGGAGTTTTGACGGCTGTAAAAAATCCAAAAGCAAAAAAGAAAAAGAAGAAGATTAGCTTGTCGCAGCAGTTGGCGGTATTGGAAGTGCTCAAGCGTTGGGGGGCGCCGACGGACGGCATCGATCCTTGGACGCCTGCTTCGTTTACCGAAGAGCGACTGCGAGGCGTTCAGGTTTGGATCGACACTCCGATTGAGGAATTGAGTGGCGGTATGGCGGAGTTGTCTGAAGCGGATTTAGAGCAAGCCAGTGCCGAGATTGATCAATTGTTGGCCGGGCGTAGTGTGAAGGCTGGGTTGAGCCGATTGACGCGGTATGGCCAAGGTTTGTTGCCTCAGGTTTATGAGCGAATCAAAGCAGCGGAGTCGGATGAGGAAGTCACTCGTTTGACCGCGCTACGATACTGGTTGACTGCCAGTAATCAGCTTCGATTGGGTTGGTCGGGGGGCTTAATTGAGCTCGCCGGTCGCGACGCTGAAACACGCCGCGCCGCAGCGGCGGTGCTTGTGAAACGAGCTGGCGAGTTGGATCAAGCGCTGTTGATGGAGTTGTTCGCTGATTCGGATCCCTTAGTTCGTGAGTTGGCGTTGAAGGGCCTGAATGGGCTCGGCAGTGAGGATACAGAAAAGGCGATGGTTCGGCTGTTGAAAGATCCAGATCCGAACGTTCGCGCAGCGGTGTTAAAGCAGTTTGCCGAATCTGAAACTAAGTCTGCGGTGGAGTCGGTGGCCGAGTATTTGAAAACGGAGACTGATGCGGGGTTGGTGGTGCAAGCCATCCGGTTCATGCGAGAGGTCGGCGGTAGTACGGCGGTTGAGGCGATTGTGCCGTTTACCGATCACGAGAGCTGGCAAGTGCGTGCGGAACTCGCTGAGTCGCTCGGTAAGATCGACGAAGATGATCTTACAAGTAAAGTCAAGGCGACCCGTGTTGCGGCGATTATTAGTTTGATGGACGACGAGGATTCGTTTGTGGTTGTAAAAGCAAGTGAAGCGATGCCGTCGGCGAAAGACCGAGAAATGATCAAACGCTTGGCAGGAATTGCTGCAGAGAAACCAGCTATCGCAGAGAAGATCATTGAGTCGTTGGTACCCAGTCGTTACGACGATGATGCGATCGACGTGTCCAAGTTCTTTTTAGACTTTTTGGATAACGAACACGCGGAGGTTCGTCGCGGTGGCTTGAAGGGCCTCCAGAGTGCTTACGATTCGAAAGTTGATGACGCGATTTTGACAAAAGCGGTGAAGGACTCCGACGAGAAAAATCGGATTCTGGGGATGCAGGTTTTTGTTAAGCGGCTGAGTTCAATTCGTCCAGATGCTCCTGAAGAAGAGGCCGCCGTCCGCGGTGTTGTCGAATATGAGCGGCCATCGTTACTGTCACGGTTGTTCGGGTTTGGTTCCAAGTCCGAACCAGCGGTTGAGGTAGTGCCCCAACCAGCCGTTGAGGTTGTACCTAAGGAAAGTGAAAAGACAACCGAGGAAGACCCCTTTGAGGAACCAGCTACGGAAACAAAGCCAGCTGCAATAACGGAGACGAAGGGTGACGATCGTAATGCTGGATCCAAAGAGGAGTTCGAAGAATCCGAGTTAGAGCAATGGTTGACTAAGTTTGTCTCAGGTGAAGTTAAGGATACAGAATTCAAAGCAACAAGCCAGGCGATCGCAGAGGCTTGGGCTAATGCGACTAGCGAAGAAGAAAAGTTCACCGCTGGTGTGGCGTTGGCGGCATACGGCCAAAGTGAACGAATCGCCGGATTGGTTGAAGCCGCCACCAATGATGAGATGAAGAAAGCGTTGGCGGGGTTGTTGATTTGGGTGCCTTTTGAAGACCGAGTCAAATTGGTCGACACGATTGTGACGCCTGGGTCGACCGAGGCAGAATTGAATTTTGTGCTGAACTCATTTGCTTCGGTCAGCAACCCGCGAGGTGCAGGCGTGTTTTGGAAACTTGCTGAGCACCCTAATGTCGATCTTGGTGTGGTCTACCGCTCGTTTTACCAGTTGATGTTTGATGGTAGTGAAAACTATTACAGCTTGACTCCGATCAAAAAGAGAAACGAAAAATATGCCGCTAAGTTTGTGGCGAGCGTGCCAGCGGATGAGAAGCTTGGCGACAATGGAGCGTTGCTTGCATTGGCGTTGTTGAATCATTTCGACCAGCCTAAGGCAAAGCAGTTGGCTGCGAAGTTTCTTGATAGTGATCGGCCGAACAAGGTCAAGCATTTAGCGGCGCGAGTGATGTTGCGAACTGAAAAATATATCACTAGCCAGTGGGGCGATCGGACGGCGAGTACCGATCGTAGTCATGCTGTTAAGGTTTTGAAGTCAACGAATCCTGTTCAAGTGACGTTGGCGATGAAATACATTGCCTTTGGTGAGAACGTGTTGAACGCAGATCAAGAAGGGGATGAGAGTTTTCGAATTTCCGAACACAATTACTATGGTAGTTCGGCTGGTCGAAAAGAGGGGACCGCGAAGCTGTTCAATCCACCCAAAGGAATGACCGAAGCGATGATGGACTTCAAAGATGTTCAGTTAGACGCAGAAGGAAAGGCGTATGCGTGTTACTTCCGCTCGTTGTTTGATGAAAAAGCTGACTTGAAAGACTTGATCGACTACTACAAACGGCATCCGAAAAATTCCCAAACGAACAAATTGGTTTGTCGATCCGTTGCGGCCACCAATAATGATGACTTGGTGAGTGCGGTTGAGAAAATCTTCGACTTCAATGTTAAGGAAGACAATGGTGACAGGGAGCTTGCCGATTTGTATTGGACCATTCGCCCGATGGATGGAGACAATGCATTGAGACTTCGCAAACGCATTCGGGACAAGGTCGGTTCGAGTAGATTGAGTCAATATTAGAATGTTTGGTCGCAACTAATCCGCCTTGATAATTCAAAGAAACTTTTTACTTAGAGGGAAATATGAAACTGTATCAGGTTGATAACGCAATGATGACGACGCGGTTGAAAATTATTTTCGGTTGTCTGATTGGAGTCGTTTTATTGGGCTCGCCCGCAACTGTATTTGGTCAGGCGAATACCGATGGCTTGGTAGCGGTTGGAGTTGCTAAGTCAGAGGGAATGGCCGATCGTATGCGAGTCACGATGACGGTCAAAGCAAAAGGTGCCGATATGGAAAAGGCGATCGAGGTATTAAAAAAGCGACAGAAGAGCGCCAAAATAAAAATGGAAAAGATGGGCGTGATCGAAGACTCGATTGAGTTTGGTTCAATTTCCACCGGTGGTGGTGGCGGTCGGCAAGCTCAGATCATGCAAGCGATGATGAACCAAGCGCGTGGTGACAAACGTATAGAGCGGATGATGAAGGTTAAGCCGCCAGCGTCAGTTCAAGTAACGCTATCCGCTGATTGGAAGTTGGACGTGGATTTGGATGAAGTTGAAATTTTGATCAGCGTCGATAAGCTGAAAACCAAGATTGTTGACGCAGATATTGATTCGGCCAGTGAAAAAGATGAACTGACAGCCGCTCAAGAGGAGTTGGCTGAAGAAATGGCGCAAATGGCCAATCGCTATGGTGAGAGTGGTGAGTCGAGTGGGCCAACGTTTTCCTTCGTCCGTAAGGTATCCGCCGATGATGTTAAGAAATTGGTTGCTGAAGCGGTGGCCGATGGAAAGAAAAAAGCCCAAGAACTTGCCGATAGTACTGGTGTTAAGCTCGGAGCGATTTACCGAGTCGCCAGTACCAACCGAGGACCAGTAGCGGATTACTACGACCCGTATGGTGGCTATCGATCAAGACCGGCTTCGAGTTCGAAGACCGACGACGATGGGACACTACACGAAGTCTCTGATTCTCCTAATGTGACGGTCAGTCGATCGATCGCATTCGCGTTTAAGATTGAATCAGAGTAGACAGCTTTAGTTGTTATTGATCCACAAAAAAACACGAGCAACTTGCAGTGCAGTTGCCCGTGTTTGTTTTTGCAGTGTTCAACTTCTTGGCTGGTGAGGCATTACTTTTTTTCGGCATGCTCAAAGTTTGGCTCTTTACCTTCGTAAGCTCGGTAAAGATCGAAGATCGCTTTTTTAAGAGCTTCTGCGGTGTCTGGTTTTGCGTCTTGTTTACATTTCATCGCGGCAACCATCACTTTGTGAGCGGTGATAAGCTGGCTGGTGTAGTCATTGTTGGATTCTTTGATTCGCTGAGTCAAAAAATAATCGGCAATGGTCTTTTGGATTTTACTGGCGTGGTCTTCTTTGGTGTTAATCCAGCGAGTCATTTGATTGAAGTTGGTTGGCGAGTGCTCGCCGTTTTTCATTGCTTGCGCAATCGTTTCGACGCTGGCGATCGATTTCGCGATCGTCTTGGTGTCTTCGAGCATCTGTTCGAAGCGTAGTTGGTCGGTGTAGATGCCACACGGGACTTGGCAATGTGGGGCAGGCGTAGTTACTGTCGTCGGTTCGGTCGGTTCAGTCGCAGACAAAGGGGGGGCAAAGGAAACAATTGCTGCGGTGAATGCGATGGCGAGTGAGCTTAAGATTGACTTGTGCATGTTGATCTTTTCAAAATCGGATAGTTAGGTTTCATTGGGAAAACTTAAAGCTATCCTATCGAACGTCACGTATCAAGATAGGCTGGAGGCTGGAGTTTGGGAGGCTGGAGGGCACGCAGGTGTCGTATTATGCCTACGCCTGCCTTCCGGTTCGTTGTTAAGCTCTGAAGAGTAACTGCGCTAACAAAGTTTGGAGGCTAACGAAGTTTGGAGGAGAAGTCTTTAGCTTTGGACTCAAGCTCGGGTATTTTTTCGTCGAGCGTTTGAGTTGCGGCAACTAATGCAGATCGAGCCTTTTCGTGCTCGGAGGCTTTGAATAGTTCGAGTGCCTCGTCGAGTTTGATTTGTTGGTTGGCTAGCGGTTCAATAGAGCGGTTGAAGGCTTCGATTTGCTCGCGTTCTTCTGCGGTTGGCGATTTCGATTTTACGTAGGCTTCGCTGACAATTTTCAACGTTCGTTGCGACTTGCGGAACTCTTCAATTTTTCTAACGTAGTTACGGACTTCGGGTTGCTCAGAAAATTCTTTTGGGTAACCCGAATCGCCGGATAAAAAGAAGACGGTAGTGAGCAGCAGAATTAGTCCGGCAACTGCCGCGGTGATGCCGAGAGCTAACTTTGTTTTGCCGGTAGGGCGACTGAAATTCGGTTGTTGAGGGTGTGGTGGTGTTGGAACTGTTGGTTCCGTCTCGACGTCTGGTTCACCAAAGTCGAATCCCAAGTTACTTGTGGGATTGGGATTGAGCGGGCTATCGGACGGCTCGGGATCAAATTTTGGATCGAGTTTAAAACGTGAGTCGCTATCATCATTGGTAGGCAGTAACGAAGGCTCTTTCGCGGCCATCTCATCGGCAATGATCAGGCTCGATTTCTCGGGGGGGAAGTTTGGCTTGGGGGTGATTAGTCTTTTAGGCTTCGATGTGTCCGAGTCTTGCTGTTTCGATTTAATTACCTCTGGGGCTTGTTCGGTCGAAGTGTTTTTTTCCGTTGGTACTGACGCCGTTTTTTTTGGCGGAAGATGGTCGGACTCGGGCACTAGATGAGTACGAACGCAGTTGGTGCAGCGAACTTTTTTGCCGATGATATCGCGAGTGGCTTTTAATTTTTGGCCACATTCACAGCGAAAGCGAATCATTTGATCCATGTTAAGCCTGCGATTGTTACGGAACGGAATGGAGTGCCAGTAAGTTCAAATATTGTAATCGACTTGGCGTCCATTAACTTGATCGTCCAACTGAGGCAGGACCGTGGAACGAGGCAGGATTAATCGTTAAATTCAGGCCAGTTGGGATTCTAGGGGAGGCAGGTGGTTCACGAGACACCGAAAATGGTGGAAGGTAGTACGAGCACGAAAAAAGCTTCGAGAAACATTATGTTTCTCGAAGCTTTCTTAGTGGGCGTTGAGGGACTCGAACCCCCGACCCTCTCGGTGTAAACGAGATGCTCTAGCCAACTGAGCTAAACGCCCTGAGCGGGTGATTATTAATCTACCGACTGAATTGTCAATCGGCATTGTCGCCCGTTTACATTACTTTTTTACGATTCTAATTTTGCATCGCCCTCTGGAGGCTTTGCAAAGCTCGTTTCTTTAGATTTTTCGGCTGGTTTAGCCGGTGGTTTGGCGGACTTTACGCCGTCGATTAGGTCATTTTTGAGCAGATCAGCAAATGTCATTTTGCTGATTTTTTTGTAGGCTTTGTCGAATTCCTTGACCATCACGTCTTTTTCGTAGGTCTTTTTCGCATCGCCTGTCTTCGATTTCCAATCCTTCGTCAGGTTGGGCTTGTTCATGACTTTGGTGAACAACTGGCCGTACGAATTTCTTACGGTTTTCTTTTGTTGTGGAACGTGACAGAGGTTGCACGTAAGCTTCTTGTTCGGCATTTTTGCTGACAAGTACTTCTTGAATGTTGCGTGTGCCTCAACAGACGATGTTGGGAATGCAAATGTGGCTAACAGTAGGCCTGCGATGATAAAAGTTGATCGAGTCACTTTGAAGGGTTCCTTGAGAACAAGTATTGACGATTGCTACTAGTTTATACTTCCTGTTTGGCGTTGAGGAGAAAAAACAGCAAAATATTTCGAAGGTTAAGTCTGGAATCCAACATT
>CAZKTR010000064.1:0-12301 GCA_964555525.1 uncultured Pirellulaceae bacterium | reverse complement strand
CGACAAGGAAAAACGGCGCAACCAACGGCAGCACCGCAACCATTAGAGATGCGAAGTGGTTTGCCGTGTTAGCCCCGGGCGCTCCCACACCTTCGAGCCGATTACCTTCCAATTCCCCCCGATCATTGACGGTTACTTCAAACCCAATGTAAGCGGCCCCCAAAATGATTGACATCATTACTATTTGCATGTCGAACTTAGATTTGATCGACGCATAGATCAAATAGCAAAGAAGAAAGAATTTAGCCAACAGGAAATAGGCTTCGGTGCTGATTTCCAAATTCGAAGCCAATGCATAATTCACAAACGTAGCGTTGGCGAGAATGAACACGGCGATTAGAAAGACCCTTCGACTGTTCCCCTCGAGTGAGCCGATCTTTCGGGGGCCTGACAGTAAGACAACGACCAGCAAAACCAAACCGCTATAGAAATTCCAACGAATGCCCTCGATAGAGCCTCCCCACCACCAAAAGTGAGGGCAAAGAAAAAACGAAAGCATGTATCCAGCCACGGCATAAGCAGGTCGCTTGAAAGCTACCAGCGTGAGCCCAGCGAATAAGAGCAACCACAAGATTACTGTTAAGCTCACTGTTTAGCCTCCAGCAATTCTGTGGAAACTAGGCTTGATTCGGAAGTTGAGGACGATGAGGAATTAGGTTGTGGGTTCGTCGACTTCCCAACGACTTGCTCGTACATCTCGCGAAAGGAATGATTGAAAATCGACTCAGTGTAGTAATTACGGTGACACGCGAGTGAATTTCTACCAAGCTCATTTCGTAATGTCGTATCAGCGACCAAGCTTTGAATCACTTGCGCCATCGCCGACGGCTCATTGGGATCGCAAATCAACCCCGAGGACTTGGGTTCTCGCAACAGCATTCTTTTTGCATCACCTACATCAGTTGCGACAATCGGCAGTCCAATTGACATGGCTTCGACAATCGACTGACTCATGCCTTCGCTGCGGCTGGAATTGACATAGATATCCAAAGCTGCCAACCAATTCGAAACATCGTTCTGATGACCAACGAAATGGACGCGGTTTTCAATTCTTCGGTGTTTGACCAGATTTTTGAGCGACTCTTTTTCACTCCCGTCGCCAATGAGAACCAGTTGGGCATTCTTATCTGGAATCTGGCCAAACGCATCAATCAAAATGTCATAACCTTTAACATGTTTCAGCCGTCCAACACTTCCAACCAACACAGCGTCGGCTTTGATTCCCAATTGATTTCGAATTTCGCTTTTTGCCAATTGCTGATCGCAATCAGGGAATCCTTCAACTCCATTGGGAATGACCGTAATTCTTTCTGCTGCATATCCACAACGCGATTCGACTCTTTGAGCAACCTCATATGAATTGGACATAACGCGATCAACCGTTTTCAATACCGCTTTCATCGCGGCGGATCGAATACGATGTTTCCAGCCGTGCGCTACGACTTGCCCCAGCACGGTTCCTCTTTCGGCATGAACGTGATGGTCAACGCCAGCGATTTTTCGGGCGACAGCCGTTTCAATCAAAGTACCCCAGTTATGTGACTGGACGATATCAATTTCTTGGTGGCGCAACAAATTGGCTAAACGCTTAATAGCCAACAAGTCATTTCCACTCCGCTTTTTGATTTCAAAAAGCGGAACATCATCCGCCAGCCAGTTTGCTGCCGGCCCGCTACGGCCCAGACAAACTACGATCGGTTCAAAGCTCTCTCGATTCAAACCCTTGATCACACGTGTGACGGACCGTTCGATTCCCCCGGTTTGCATTCCATGAACAACGAAAGCAATTCGAACCACTAAACAAACTCCCGATGTTTAAGTAGTGATCGTGTTTGGGCGGAATTGAAAATTATCCGCCGAAAAATCGAATCGAACGCAACCATTTGTTCGCGATAACTTCTTTGATCTAAATTTTGATTCATCTAGTTGTCTCCAGTAAACAATTCCCGGGACGAGTTGTGGGATTTAGGTTAAGCAATAGAAAGATTTAATTTTCCAATCAATTTTTGTGCCATCCAATAGCAACAAATTTTTTCGTATACCCGGATTGGCGCCTGTTTTTCCGAACGAGCTCCAATCTTTGACTCCAATGGCGTGGAGTCGACCTGAACTCCGATGTGCTTAGCCAATTGCTTTTGAAAATTCGTGCCAGACTTGATGTCTTGATAACGGATAAGCATCGCGTCTAACGATTCGTTTTGTTCAACAAAAGAGTTCGCTAAATATCGCCAATGCGCTAGAAAAGAGGTTACTCCGGACACACAATGATGAGGGCGAACAGTGAACCATGCTTTCCCTCTAAATGAGCGGTAAGCACTCAACGGATGCCTTACCAAAAACAACAGCTTTGCATCGGGATAAAGCCACCGTAGGTACCAAGCATCGTAGCCAGTTAACCTCACGCACTTTACGCCCCATCTTTGATATCCTCTCGCTGCAGCAGGTTCCGCAAACAGCTTCTCGAAGAATGCTAGGTGGGCAAGCCTTAAACTCTCCACACCTGGATTCAAGTTTGCAATCCACCCGTTTGCCAGTTTTCCGTTGAAACTGTCGATCGAATATTTCAAGTGTCCGTCATTTTCATCAAATTCACGGAGCGACGCCGACATTCTCGATATCGGCAACCTATCTCCAAATGGCTCGCCCCACATTAATGTTGACTCGTCAGAGCATATCAGTCGCTGCACGAGCGTTGACCCGGAACGCCAGCCGGCAGAAAGCAAAAAAATTGGTGACTGGCAATGAACTGGCACCGAGTCTTTCGACTTGGTAGCACTCAGGAACTGAATCGCATTTGGCAATGTACCTCCGAGAATCTCACGAGGGACCGATTTGGCGTAACGACTCGCCATCACAATTTCCGGCTTCCATGCAGTGACATTGCAAATTCACAATCTGTAATCTTCGGCAATTCATTGCTCACAGGATTTTCAGGAGTTAGTTTCACGACTTTTTTCGACAGAGTCCGTTGAAGTGGCGGTAAGCAATCGACCAGAAGTGGCGGGACGCACTTGGATCACATCCTCCAAATAGCCCGACAATCGTTTTGCCAACGCAGATGTGCTGTAGCCCTCAACACCTGAAGATCGAATAGTAACTTCACCGTTCTGATGTTTTTCAATCGACCGCATCAATGACTTTTTAATCGAGTCAACATCATCATTTGCAACCACATCCCCCCAACCTTCTTTGCGAACAATTCGATCGACTGCACCATCGACATCGCAAAGTGCCAAGACTGGTTTACCAGCGATTACATACTCATATAGTTTTGCTGGAATTTGTAATTTCGTATCTGGTTGAACAAGCAGCAATAGATTCGAAGACGCAAGGCACCCCATGATTTCGTCATGAGGAATCCAAGATACAAAATTAACGATTTCCGAGACCCAAGGTTCAGCGAGTAGTGCGTCCAACTCAGGGTCGCGCACACTGTTGCGGCCGATCAAGTTGACTCTAAATGAATGTCGATCTATGTCTTGTTGTTCAAGGAGCTGCTTTACCGCCCGCAAGAACATGAGTGGGCTGCGTCGTTTATAGAATGAACCAGTATGAGTTACGGTAAATATCTCGTCAGAGTTAGACGACAACGAATCGTCTTGGGCCTGGGGCAGTGATTTGAAGTCGTTCGGGTCATAGCCACATGTAACCACACCGACACTTTCAGGAGGAATATTAAGGCGTTCAATAAAATCCTCTCGTAATGTATCTGTATTGGCCACAATAAAGTCTGCTCGGCGCGACACGAATTTTTCCAACCGAAGGTCAATCCACTGGAAGATCCTCGGCTTTGACCATGACCAAGTGCAAGCTCCCCAAGGATCCATGAAGTCAATAACTAGGGGCTTGCGAAAGATTAATTTCAGGCAATAGCCAACTAAAAAAGCAGTCCAAGGCCGTCCGACCGCATAAATCACATCCGGCTTGTTCTTTCTTATTTCGCGAATTCCGGCCCACACTGCAAATGGCAGCCAGCCAGCCTTGCGATCAGGAATCGAAAAACAGTGTGTTAGAAAATCTTTAAATCGACTAAAAAAGCCGCTTCGCTCGGCTGATCCAGCACTCGCATTTTCTTCAACTACATTATCGGCATTTGTCTTTTTCGGTTTTTTTTTGAAGGGAGACAGAGCAGACCGAATTGCGCCAAAGGTCCTAGGCGTGTCAATGTATCGAGTGCGAACCAAGTTGATACTCGCCGGAATCTCTTCAACTAACGCTTTGCCAGCTTCAAACTCAGCATCGGTATAACGATGTGTTAGTAGCTGAACTTGCCATTGGTTTTCGGGAAGGTACTTGAGGATCTTCAGATTTCGCAAGGCTCCACTTCCGCTGTCCGGTGGAAACGAGAATGCGATAGCAAAGACTTTTTTCATTATTGCTTCTCCCAACACTCATGGGGAACACAATCTAGTTCAGTTCTGTCGGAGATAGCACTCTCAAACACAGCAAGGGTTTTCTTCAGGCATGATTCAGCGCTGTACCCTTCGCATACCCTGCGTCGGGCACTCACACCAAATCTGCTTCGCATTTCTGGGTCAGAAATTAAGGTCTGAATTTTTTCTGTGCAAGCATTTATGTTGCCTTTGGGAATAACAAATCCATCAACACCATCTCGCACAACAACTGGCATTTCATTCACACCGGTAACGATCGTTGGCAGTCCGGTCGCCATCGCTTCCAGCAACGCATAAGGAAGCCCTTCACGGTCAGAGGTCATTGCAAAGAGGTCGAGTGAATGCAGAAATGAACATACGTCATTTTGCGTTCCAAGAAACTCTACACGATCTGCAATTCCTAGTTCCACCACCAGTGCTTCCAACCGCTCTCGTTCCGGCCCATCCCCTGCAAGTTTAAGAAGAACGTTGTTTCGGGCAGCAAGTTTCGCGATGGCACGAATCAAGATGTCTAGGCGTTTTTGCTCTGACAATCGCGCACAACATCCAACTACAAATTGGCCCGACGTGGGGCTTGAGTTTTGCTTTGGAGCAAATTTCGATACATCCACTCCATTAGGAATGAAAGTAAACAGATCTTGCGGTAGGTTGAGAAGCTGAGAGGCTTTCTTGCCATTTTCGTTGCTTACAGTAATACAATGGTCGAAGATGTCCATGAATTTTCTCCGCTCATCTCTTGTACTGGCTGCATAGCTCCAAGGCCAAAATCGTTTACCCGTACTTTTTTCTGAAAGCACACTTAGGTGCATCGTGAAAATGCGTTTGCAACGCATCTTGGGCCAGTCCTTAACTTTGACCAATATTTGTCTTAACTCGCGGCACGACGTATTGACGTGTATTAGATCCGGGTCGCTTTCGGCGAAGAATTCCGTCAGCCGTTTAGCCAAAACATTTGCTGGTTGGCCAGCAAATGGCACCGCATGTACGGCAACACCTGCATTGCGAAGCAAGTGGTAGTTTGCCTTAAGGTTGGCATGCGAATTCACAACCAATTCGGCTTGGTAACCACTCTTAACACATTCCATGACAAGTTGGTCAAGATAAAGCTGCGCACCGCCGGTAGGAGTGAATCTTCGGTCAATGAACAATATTTTTGGTTGCATCGAACCTAATAAAGACTGAGTTGTTTGTTGAGTGTTCAGCGTATTGGTCGGGTTTCAGACTCTTGCCTTGGCAATGTTTTGACAATCATGCGTCCGGTATAATCAATGCGATGGAGCAACGGACTGGTATTTGCTCGTGAAAAATATTCGTCAGTCGCGTCTTTTGACCCGCGCCAATGCCCATAGTCGTCGATTATTAAGACACCGTTAGTCACGAGCAACGGGTAAAGCTGCTCAAGCTCATGGCGTGTCGACTCATACCAGTCTGTGTCGAGACGTAGCAAGCCAATCTCTCTTGGAACGGTTGCAGGAATCGTGTCTTCGACTTTTCCTTTTACCATCACAATATTGGATTCGGGGTATCCGGTGATTCGCAAATTATTAGCGACATCTTTTTGATCGGCATAGCACCAAATGTCAGCTTCTTTGTCTGCTTGCTCAAGCATTGCCTTGGCAGAGCGGCCAGACTTAACCAGCTTGTCTTTTTCAGTAGGCGGCGACATGCCTTCGAAAGTATCATACAGATACAATTTTCGATCGGTAACGCCAAGTTGTTTGAGCGTGTGAGCGATGACCATCATACTACCGCCCCGCCACACTCCGCATTCGACGATATCTCCAGGAATGTCGTTCTCTACTACATATTTTGTTGCATTGATCAATGCAACTATTCGCTCGACACTCGTCATCGTATACGGAGCGACCAATTCACAAACTTTCTTTTCCTGATCGCTAATGTCTCGCGGGTATTTGATGCCGCCTGCTGATCCATGGCGGACCACCTCAAATCCAAACTGCCTAACAAACCTTCTGACAAGAGTTTTCATTTCAAGCCTTTTCCGTTAGCACTGTTGAACTTGTCGATACCATAGCATCTGGCTTTTTTTTCTTAAATTTCGATCCGCATACCAACATCAAATAGTCATCAACCGCAGGAGGACGCAGAAACATCATCGTCGTGATATACGCGAATGCTCCAGCGGCTACACAGATGCCCAACGCAAACTCCGGTCTCATAGACTCATTCACGAAAAAAGATAACGGGACTATCACAACGGTCATCACAGCTGTCGCAAAAAGAAAAGGAGCCAAGGCCATCAGCAACCGCCGCATCGTCAAACCATCAACCAACTTAAACGGAATCATAAATTCTGGAACGACGAGGATAACGTTTACGATCATGTAGCAGCAGGCCACCCCGTTGAGTCCCCAATTGACGCCTAACAAAAAGGCTAAGACATAGGCTATCGAAACAACAATACCCCAACGAAACATCCAATCCGCCCGTTGTTTTGCCAGATAAATGGGACCCGACAAAACTGTCAAGGATTGAATTGCTCCAACAATTGACAACAACGAGATGGCCGGAACAGCCGGCATCCACTTGGCTCCTAAAAAAACTTCAACGAGAGGACCTGCCAACAAAGCTAATCCAGCCGTAACGGGAAACGTAAACAATGCGACTCCGCAAACAGTTCTCAAAAAGGCTTTTGCTAATTTATTATCGTCGTCTTGGAGCTCTGAAAGCTTAGGGAACAATATGCGAGAAATTAAACGCGACACGGAGTCCCTTAGCAGGCGCATAAACTTGTAGGCGAGAGAGTAGTAACCCAACGCTAGCGGCCCCAAAAAAACGCCAATAATCAGGTTGTCTGCGTTTTTGGAAAAGTAGCCAAAAATGTTATAGCCAGTGATATTCAGCCCAAACTTCAAGCACTCTTTGAGGCGTGTTCGATCGAGAGTCAATGAGGGCCTGAACGGTTCAACTATGTTTAACATAACAAGAATCGTGAGCGACGACACAGTCGTTGAAAAAACAAGTGACCACACACCAAAGCCAGCTAAAGCACACGAGACACCAACGATGGCGGCCGCTGTTACGCCTCCAATCTCTCGAATTGCTAATTTCTTAAATTCCAACCTTCGTTGCAGCAGTGAAGAAGGAACCGTACAAAACGAATTTAAGAAAATATTTAAAGCCAAAACTGCGACCAAAGGTGCGACGCGATTATCTTGGTAAATCCAGTTTGCGATTGGCGACGCCAAGATAAGCAAAACCGTAACCAAACTGCAGAAAGCGAGATTGACCCAAAACAACGTCGACAGGAGTGCATGGTCCATATCTTTGCGTTGTATGATGACTGCGTTGAAACCGAGACTCTTCAAGGTTTTAGCGAATCCGGTGACCACGGCAGCCATACCCATTAATCCAAAATACTCTGGTGCCAGTAGCCGAGCGAGCAACAACGAAACCGCGAATTGAACTGACATCGCACCGTATTTCGAAGCAGCGCTCCAACGTACCGCCGTGTAGGTGTTTGCGTTCTTCGATTTGTCAGATTGGCCGGTAAGCTCTTCTACCATGCCGTCCTCTTTTGGGAAGTTAAAGAATCGACGTTTCCTTGCTGAGCCTCAGTACTTGCATCAGCCGAGTCCCCATTGTTCTGATCAGCAATCAACACAAACACTGGTCGAAGCAACGGTTGGATCAATTCGAGCGTGCCAACTTCAGATAGATGGTCGTCGTCTCGATAAAATGAGTTTCCACTTGAACCAATTCGAGATCGACCTTCAGAATCAAAACAAAAAGCATCGGGAGATAAAACGATCGACGAATCGAAATCGGAAAACGCAGCGGTAACAGGCTGTTGAATTTCTGCATGTTGTTCCCTCGTGATCCCCACCGGCGTTGATCGCCCCGACCAAGCAGCCAAGGCGAGTTCTTTCTGAGGGTTTTCCAGTTGCTCGGGAACCTGCATCATGATCCAAACTCGGATGCCCTTTTCAGAAAGCGATTGAACTGTGTGATCGAGCGCCTTCGCGAAACGATCCATCTCCTCCTGATCGCCAGCTTGAGCACATACTGACCAGCGCGAGACGATTATTGCATTGTCTACCTTATTTCTGAGCATGTAGGCTAAGACGGCATCATTCCATTCAATCGCTTCCTGTTCAAATTGCGATTGCCCCAACAAAGCCGCTGTACCACTTTTGGTGGCAAGAGCGCCTTGGATTCCAAAGTCCTTGCCAAGCTTGTCACAAAGCTTGGCAACCGCCAATGCATGGCTGTCACCCCAGAGCACAAAGGAAATCGGCGCATCGGGCTGGGTTTCGCCAAGCAAAGGTAGGCGATCTAGATTACATGTTATCGCCTCACTATTCATAGCTTTGCGTTCCGAGGATCCTGTTGAATCTTCGATAATGGTTAACACAGCGGCAGGCATTCGCTGGGGGTAACCTTCTGACCTCAGCGTCCAGATCCCCAATCCAAGCATCACTATCGTGGAGGCCATTACTGCAATCGTGATAGTCCGGCCCGAAACCTCCTTCTTGCCTTTTCCAGTTCGGAATGGTGTCTCAACGTATCGCCAAGACAATACTGCCAATGCGAAGCTCGCCAGCACCCCTCCCAGTCGATAAACGGCAGCGATATGATCGCCAAACCAATAGCGCTGAAACGTCAGCAACGGCCAGTGCCATAAGTACAAGGAGTAAGAAACCAAACCAATGAACACAATTGGCCTACACGACAACAATCGTTGAGTAACATTCGTATTCGACATGCCCGCTGCGATAACCATCACTGTTCCAAGGCATGGCACAAGCGCGTTTGGTCCCGGGAACGTTGTGGCCGAATCAAAAAAAAGCCCAGCGCCAATGATCATCGCCATACCCGCCAAACCAACTAACTCGGTAAACCAATGTTTCCAGTTAAGAACCGATGGCCATGCTGCCAAGATACTTCCTAGCAACAATTCCCAAGCTCTCGTTGGCAACGCATAAAAAGTGGCTCCGGAATGTTTAGCAACCATTATTGCCGACAATACAAAAGACAGAAGAGCAGCCAATGAGAGCGCGGCCAGCAATCCGACACGCGACAAACGGCTCAACAGTATCAGAATGACCGGATAAGCAAGATAGAATTGCTCTTCAACCGCCAGTGACCAAGTATGCAACAGGGGCTTGAGTTCCGCGGGCCCGTCGAAATATCCAGTGTGATGCCAAAAGTAGAAATTAGCTGCCATTAATTGCTGGCAAATTGCTGACTCCGCAAGATCTTTCAGATCGTGAGGGAGTAACAAAAAATAGCCGGCAGCTAATGTCACCGCAACAACAAGCGTGGCAACAGGGAGTATTCGGCGAATCCGACGTTTCCAAAACTCGGTCATGCGAAAGGTGCCGCGACTTTGCTGTTGAAGAATCAGTCCCGTGATCAGGAAACCCGAGATCACGAAGAAAACATCCACACCTACGTATCCACCGGTAAAGCCAAAACCGGCATGAAAGAACAGCACCATCAGCACGGCAACAGCCCGTAATCCGTCAACATCCGCTCGGTATCGGAATTGACTCTCTTGCTTAATATTACCTAAATCAACCACCGCTAACACTCTGGCTTAAAGCACCTTCACGTTGCCGCTGGCTGGACACATCAACCTCATTCAAAGACTGCACAGATACTGTGAGTGAGCCTTGCGCAGTTGATTTGTTGTGCCCCCGCCAAGTCTCAAGCACCTGACTTAGTGTGGAAAACGTGTCTAACGTTAACATCCGGCGCAACCGCTGTTCCGTCCGGGCCAGCCCAACATAGTGTCTGAATCGGTTCTTCAACACCGCGCCTTTGATACGTGGTTGCTGTGGATCGACTTCCCAAGGGTGAATGTAAAACATAGCTGGGCCAGTCGTCTTTCGAACTTGAGCGATCGCGTACCGAGTCACCCCAAGTGGAAATAATCGGAAATAGCCACCGCCAACAGGGAGAGGCAGTTGCTTGGCACCAAGATTGATATTACCAGCGGTTGGAGGGAATTCTGTGATTTCACCGTGTAGCGTCTCAATGGTGTGGATGCCCTTGGGTGAGTCCGGGTCACCATATCGGTCATGCCCTGCGATCGGAAAGATGCTGGAATCAGTTTTAAAGCCCTGTTCGGCTAAAATGTCCAACGCCCAACGGGAACGTGGAACAATTGAAAAACTGGGAGCCCGGTAGGCGGTAACTTCGACACCACAGGCGTTGTGAATTGCCTCCTTGCTGTCGACAATGTCTTTCTCAAATTCTTCCGGTTTCAAATCATAAACCAACTGGTGCCAGTAGCCATGACTGGCGATTTCATGCCCGGCTTGGGAGATGCGTTTAATCAAGGCAGGGTAACGATCGGCAACCCAACCTAGAATGAAAAAGGTTCCATGAACCTCGGCATCCTCGAAAATCGACAATAAACGATCCGTATTGCTCTCAACCCGGCACTCGTATTTATCCCAGTCCTTGCAGCTAACGCGATCTGCAAACGCTGAAACCTGGAAGTAGTCTTCCACATCTATCGTCAAACAATTTGTAATACTATTTTTTTTCAATTTGGTTCAGTTGCATTCAGTAATGAGCTTTAAAGCTCACTACTGAATTCGACATAAAAAACAACAGTGAGTCATGTGCACCAAAGTCATTCACGGTACACATCTGAAGGCCCGCACCCACGGTATCGTGGTTTTCCAAAAAATGAAGGATTGGCCAGAAAAGGCCAACGTCAACCCAAAAGCTGCAGCAGTGCTGAAATGATCACACCATCATCAGCTTAAATCGCGACTTACTAATCCGTCTTGCGGTCTCGAAACAAGAGAGGCGTGATCGAGGATTCAGAGTAGGATGACTTCCGAGGTGACGGCTTCCTTTCTTGAGCCACATCTACCTTTTGAACGGGCTGCTCCAATGAGTCCAAAAGCCTTTGACGTCGAAGCCCCATCCAGCTCATCACGGTAGCTCCCGAAATCCCAAACACTCGTAAAACGGTGGCTAGCAGGATTCGAAATTCCAGCCATCCGTTGGTTGAATTGATGTAGTGCAAGTCCAACACTTGCTTTTGCATCGCATCCTCAATTGCAGAATCGGGTTCTAAGTTGATCTGCGACAACCCAGTAATTCCGGGTTTGACTTTGACTCGGTCATAGTAGCCTTCGATGGCCGGAGCTAAGACATCTTTGCAAATCCCGGGCTGTTCAGGGCGTGGGCCAACGAGCACCATGTCGCCGGCAGCGACATTGAACAATTGAGGCAACTCGTCGAGATGCGTTTTTCGTAAAAACTTACCAACGCGAGTAATGCGACGGTCGTTCTTGCATGCTCGAATTTCCTTCCCTTCAGGCTGTGCATCAAAGATCATTGTCCGCAGTTTAACGACATAGAACACTTTCCGATTCAACCCAATTCGCCGCTGTCGGTAGAAACCGGGCCCCTTCGAAGTCAATTTAACCAAACACCAGAGCACTAACACCAGAGGTGAAACGAGCACTAGCAAGCCGGCTCCCAGCAACCTTTCGACGATATATTTCAATTGAAAGAACTGCAGCCTAGATTCAGGCAGGCGAACCTGCTGTTGGCGCCATACCCTCGTCACCTCGAGTGGAGCCCCTCCTACAACGATACATTCCTGCACCGCTCTCTTTCCCTCGTTGTCCGAGGGCCGTGAGTTTGTCATCCTAATATTCCCATCATCAGAAGTGGTGTTCACCATTGAAAAGCTATGGCGAACATAAAAACTCGAGCGTAACTCTAGTTATATAAACGATATCTTGTAAGTAACTGCTTGTGGCTGATCGCAATCATTGGGCAACCAATTCGAATTGAGGCAGTAGTTCTTTCAAGAAATTTCTACATGGTTGGCTCGATTCACTTTCAACCGATCCCACCAGTTGTACTTTGTATAGCGTCGGCGTCATCCAAAACCTTGGGTTCTCCGCTGCCACCCA
>CAZKTR010000063.1:0-12482 GCA_964555525.1 uncultured Pirellulaceae bacterium | reverse complement strand
TAGTCGGCGGAAGCCCTGAGAAACTGCGGTCACGCCTGTGAGCCGTTCGCGCTAGCGTCGGGCATTAACAGAATGCTGCTTGACCTAGCCCCCCAGCCCAAAACCTGACACAACGCCCGACGCTAGCGCGTTCGGCTCACAGGGACAATCGCCGGCGCTCGCGACTGGCGCCGAACTCGCTGAACGGTTCAAACAAAAAAGCCGAAGTCAGTGACTTCGGCTTTTATTGTTTTGTGAGAGAACTAGTTTGCAGCTCCGACCATTCTCAAGAAGAACGTCAACACGCTTTCGCCGACAACCTGATCGGACGGCAGCCAGAGGTTCTGAGCAAGGTTGTAGGCTACCATGCCACCGGTCAGCATTAGCAGCATGACACCACCAAGGCTGATGATTTGAAAGATCGAGTACGGGGCCTCTTCGATCACTGGTGCCATTGCTGCTCCAGCAGCAGTCATGCTTGGATCGAAGCCACCACTGTCGAAGCCTCCATCGTCGTAACTGTCACCAAAACCAGCATCGAAACCGGCGTCTTGTGCAACCGGTTCGAAACCGTCTTCGCCTAAGATTGTGGCTGCTGAATCGTCGGCGTAAATCCCAGAGTCTTCCAAGGCGATTACTTGCGAGCCGCTTGTATCATCCTCTTCGTCTATTGGGTTGTCCAATGGGGTTAGATTGAAGTCGTCTTCTTCAAGCATCATGGGCGAGTCTTCGTCGTCATCAAGAATGACGATTTCTTCGCTGTCGTCCGGGAGGTCCAAGGCGTCAATGTCTGACGCACCAAGGTCTAATTCACCGCTCTCTGCCAGTGAAATCCCGCTGGAGCTGGCGGCCAAGTTAATGCCACTTTCATTCGCCTCAAGCGTGATTTCTTGGCCGGAATCACTGTCGTCCAGAATCAAGCTGCCACTGTCTTCGAAGTCGCTACCCAATTCAGCGCTGTCTTCGAATGAACTGCTGTCATCACCAAAGGTGAAGTCGTCTCCGCTATCGGCCAGTAACAGATCATCATCATCACCGCCAAGCAACATGCCTGAGTCCGATGCTTTGACACTACTCTTGCTTGCCAAGTCATTGTCTTCGGTTAGTTTGGCGCTGTCGGAGGCTAGTTTCAAACTACTGCTGCCGAAGGATAGCTCATCTTCGTCGTCGTCATCTAATACATTCGCTGATCCTAAAGACTTGGCGGTGTCCGAAGCGTCATCAAGCAACCCTGAATCTGCCAAACGGAGACTTGATTCGTCTAAGTCAATCGCCCCCGAATCGCTATCAACGCTCAGCAACGAAGAATCTGGTTGTGCAAGTTCAACTGATGAGTCTTCGATGTATTCAGCAGAATCAAGATCTTCGATCAATCCGCTGACAGAAGACTCGTCGTCCATCAACAGGCCTGAAGACTCGCTCAAGTCAAAACCAAAGCTCTCACTCAAATCACTAGCAACATTGGCTGCCTCGGACATATTTAGCTTGATGTCTCGCTCGCCTGCGACGCGCTCAAGTTCAGACATCTTGAACTTCCAAGTCGTTCCGTCTTTATAGCCAAAGATCTCGTTATCGGACCTAAGTTCCGAGACTTGTTCGACCGTCATTCCGAGAATGCGAGCGGCTTCGTCCATTGGAATTAGATTTGACATAAAGTGGGCTCCTGCTGTGCGTCTTAGCAACGAGATTTTGGGTCGATTTTTGTGACGATTGCTTTGTTGATTTAGATTCAAAGTAGTTGGCTACTTTTGAAAAAAACCAATCAAGGTACTAAATGAATTTTGATGCTCATTTAAACCGTAAAGTTTGGCGATGGCTAAGTATACTTCGCAATCGTTGGATTTATTCGCTTAGGCAGATATTATTCGAAAACTGCTGCAAAACTCAAGCGATTTATGTTCTTGTAAGTTGCTTTCTGGCCGGTTCAAAAAATTGAGTCCTGCCTACACCCAGCAATAAACCCCAGAAACTAGGTCAACTTGCTCGATCGACAAGTTTTCCACGATTCTGCTGCTCTAAGCTGGTTTTAGCTTTGATGGCGTTACCTGATTGCCTATGGCCCAGTGGTTTACACAAAGCTACTGAGTCTTTTCTCGGCACTTCGGGGGTGCAAAGTAAGGCATTTACTAGCAGAAATATCAGCACCCATACAATCGGCTCATCTTTCGCCAGCCGACGAAAGAAGTAGACACTACGACCTGCACACAAGTTAAAAACGGCAAGGCTTAACAGGCGGGGCAGTTAAGGGCTCGTTAAGTTCATGGGCGGATTAATAGGTTGGATCGACGACGAGGAAGCCTTAGCGGACCCGGTCCGAAGCTCGGCATCACTCGATATTACCGTTCAACTACTGGCGCTACGGTAACTGGCCAGAGCCTTTTTAAATACCCAGCGGCTAGCCAGCAAACTCCAGATCGCCGCCAAGACGGTATAGCCAGCCAAAGCCCATTCCCACCAGTTCCAGTCAGCCCCCAAGGGTTGGGCCAACACGCGAGCGGGAATGTTCGACACGACCAGCACCGGTACGACAAACGTAAACGTTCCCCACAATCCCATACCGATTCCATTGCGCTGATAAATCTCCATCGGATAGCGATAGAAGTTGGTAATGTAAAACCAAAAGTTATACAGGTTTTGATTTCGACCAAACCAAATACTCGTTGACGCCAATGTGATCATCACGCTGTACATGATCACCGCACCACAGCACAAAAAGAAACCGAATGCCAGCAACACGAACGGATTCAAAAACTTCGTCACATCCCCCGAGAGATTATTCAATGAGGAGATGATCAGCAGCACACCTAGGAACCCGTTGGGAAGCTGAGCCCAATTGACGCGTGGAAACGAAATTAAAAACTGCGTGTCGATCGGTTTCAGTAGAGCAAAATCGAGATTGCCGGTTCGAATCAGTTCACTGAACTCTTCGGCGTTGGCCATGAAGAACGTTTGGATCAAGCTGTTAATGATCCATACGGTGCCCAAGAAAATAAAGAACTCGTTTTCTTGCCAGCCGGTTCCGCGGCCAATCTCCGGTGTGAAGCTGTAGATGATTTTGAACAACCCCCAGTTCATGGCTGCCCATGAAATCGAAGAGATGCACTGTAAAATAAAATTCAACCGGAACGACATATCGCGAACCAGTGAATTTCGAGCGAAGGTGAGAAAGACTTTTACATAGGACGGTCGCATTGAATTACCCTCCGTAGCCACTGTAGCGTTTGACACCGCGCCACCATAGCACTCGCGACAACACAATGAAAAACACGACCCAGCCTGCCAGCACGGCCAAGCCTTGATACATCTCCGGGCCTTCGACTTTTCCTAGAAACACCGCCGCTGGAAAATAAGCCAAGTACTTAAACGGGAGGAAATCAACGATCAGTCTCGCATTGAAGGGCTCGGTTGGCAGTAGCTCCAACGGGAACATATGCCCTGAAAGCAAAAAGTTCATCAGCATGTAAATGAAGGTTAACGAAGTGACTTCTAAAAACCAAAACGAAATCAAGCCAATGCAGTACTCCAAGAAAAAGCCCAGTAAGAACCCTAGGATCAGCGAGCAGTAAAACACGATTTGCACATCCGCTGGCGGCCAACCGCGTTCGAAGAATCCTCCGCAACTATAAAACACGATCGCAAAGGGAACGATTGCGATTAGGTAATAGACCAGTTTGTGAGCGACTCGCTGCATCAGCAAACAGCCTTGCATGTCCACTGGTTGGATCAAGAACTTTTTGACTTCACCATCGCGAACTTGCCTTGCGATCCCGGACGTCAGCCCCGGCATGCTTGAGAACGCTCGGCTGATGATCACCATCAAGTAGTACGCCACCATGTCACCGTAGCGATATCCAGCGATGGCTTGGTCGGGGCCTTCGGCCGAATCGGCTGACCCGGCGGTCGAAATCACATCGTAAATCGCCCACCACAGAAAAATTTGCGTCAACGTCGGCAGGAACCTCATCAACGTCCCCAGCATAAAGTCCGCGCGGTAGACTAATCGCTCGTTGATCGAGATCTTAAAAAAAGTCCACCATGTGACGGCTTCAGAAAGCATTAAACAAAGACCAGTGGTTGCAAAACAGTTAAAACAAAAAATCAAAACCGGCGTGAGACCGAACTCCAAACTAACTCTCGTGTTAAATTGCCAATTCGGCTTCTCGAGCCTTTTGGGCTTGGCTGAATACGTTCGAGATTACCTCTTCCAACGGCGGGTCCTCGACCACCACATCGTCCACGCGATGCGAATTCAAGATGTCGCTCAACACTCGACCGACATCATCGCGATCCACGCGGAACGTAATCCGTGGTGCCTCGACTTCCAGCACGTTGGGCAGACGCTTGAGCGAATCCAGCGATCGGACGTCTGACATTTGTAACGTGACGACTTTTTGGCCGCTGAACTTATCAACGATTTGTTCTAGCGAACCATCGTGATAGATCGAGCCGTTGGCGATAATCACGACTCGGTTGCAAAGAGCTTGGATGTCTTTCATGTAGTGGCTGGTCAAGACAATCGTGTTGTTGCGTTCTTTTTGATAGTCTTTTAGGAAGGTTTGGATTTTGTGTTGGGCGATTACGTCTAGGCCGATGGTGGGTTCGTCCAGAAACAAAACATCCGGCCGGTGTAACAACGCCGCGATCAGCTCCATCTTCATCCGCTCGCCCAGCGATAACTCTCGAACGGGTTGGCTGAGCAAACGCTGAACGTCCAGCATTTCGCACAGTTCATCGCGTGTTTGATCAAATTCGGCTTTAGGGACTTTGTAGATGTGCTGATTCAGACGGAAGGACTCCATCGCCGGCAAGTCCCACCACAGTTGATTTTTTTGGCCCATCACCAAAGCGAACTTGCGGCGATATTCGTTTTGACGCTCCCAGGGCACGTAACCCATTACCGAAGCTTCACCATGGTCGGGGTTGATTACGCCCGAAAGCAACTTCAGAGTGGTGGTTTTTCCGGCACCGTTGGGTCCCAGAAACGCCACGAATTCGCCCTCTTCCACGGAAAAGTTAATATCGCGAACTGCATGAACTTCACGATACTCACGGTGGAACAAACCCTTGACCGACGACAACAAGCCTTCGTTTTTTTGATAAACTCGATAAGACTTGGATAGATTTTTGATTTCAATGATTGCCATCGCAGCATTATAGATTTCAAAGGGAACTTCGGGCAGGTGGTACACGGGGCCTCTATTGCAATCCTTTAACCAAGAAACCTGCTGGCGGTTCTCAATTACTTTTGCCACGATTACGATTAAGGGCCAATCGAACCAATATCGCTGCCCCGGCACGTCTCCTGCGTTACTTTGTGAGGAAGAAAACACGTGGACCCCACCAAACTTCGAATTGGCATTGGCCATGACACTCATCGCTTGCAAGCCGGCGGCGAGCTGGTTCTTGGTGGCGTTTCGGTTCCTCACACCCATTCGTTGGTGGGGCATAGCGATGCGGACGTATTACTACATGCGATCACCGACGCGATTTTGGGAGCGGCTTCTTTGGGTGATATTGGCGAGCTGTTCCCCAATACCTCCGACGAAAACAAGCACCGCGATTCGGCGGACATGCTGGCGATCGCGGCAGGCAAGGTTCGCGAGGCTGGTTTTGAGATCATCAATGTCGATTGTATTTTGTTCGCCGAACTTCCCAAGCTGTCTCCGTACAAGCGAGCTATTGCGGATCGAGTGGCGGAAGTTTTGTCGGTGGAACCAAATCGCGTCGGTGTGAAAGCCAAAACCGGTGAGAAAGTCGGGCCGGTTGGTAAGCAAGAAGCGATGCAAGCTCAAGCGGTTGCGTTGTTGGTGCAAACGAGCGACGCCGATGAGTAATTCGAAGCCAACTGGCTTAACCGACGACGTCGATAAAACGGACGACACTGTTCGCATTCTGGGGATTGACCCTGGTTTGAATATCACCGGCTACGCGGTTCTCTCGGTGACTCGTGGGCAAGTTAGCTTGGTCGAAGCGGGCGTCGTTCGCAGCAAGCCCAAGCAGTCCTTTGCCAAACGTATTGCTTCGATCTTCAATGGGGTGTCTGAGTTGATCACCGAACTCAAGCCAGACACGATGGGGTTGGAGGAGCTCTACAGTCACTACGAACGACCGAAGACTTCCATCATCATGGGGCACGCTCGAGGTGTGATTTGTTTGGCGGCCGAACTGAATCAAGTTGAGATCAAAAGTTACGCGGCGACTCAAGTCAAAAAAATCATCACCGGTAACGGCAGGGCCAGTAAAACCCAAGTGCAGTTAGCGGTAACGCGGCAACTGAATTTGCCCGAGCCACCAGAGCCAGTGGATGTCTCCGATGCGATGGCGATTGCGATGTGTCATTATTATTTAGGGCTTAGTGGTAATCCGTTGCTGGGGTGAAAAAGGTGGCGACGGTGCTTCCAGCCGGTCTTACGCGCAGGAAGAGAGGACAAAGAAAGACTTTGGGTAAAGCGGGGTAGGCATTTCAAACTGTGCAATTAGCCGTCAGCATCGCAAATAATTAGGAATTTATAGGTCGCCAGAAAATAAAATTCTTGCTTTCATTCGTCAATTCACGACAATGCAAATCTTTATCTTCTGGCCGGCGCGTAGACAGGCCGGAGGCAACTGTCGCCACCTTTTTTGTCGCACCTTTTTCCACGTGAAATCATGTCCGACGATGCGATCATTCGGCGACGCAAGCTTCCACATATTGACGTCGACGGCAAACCGTATTTCATCACGGGGTGTCTTGAGGGCAGCATCCCCGCCGTCGGGCTCAAGCGTATCTATCGCTTTCGTCAAGAACTTGACGCTCGACCGACACCCACCAACATGCCGACCGGCAAATGGAAGGCAACCAAAAACAAACTTGTCTTCAAGCTAGTTGACGAGCTACTCGACGGTAATTGCCCAGTTGCTCACTTAAAAGATTATCGGTTGGCAAAAATCGTGGCCAACGCGTTTTTGCATTTCGCCGATCAACGTTACCGCCTGTTTGCTTTCGTTGTGATGCCCAGTCACCACCATTGGCTTTTTCTTCCAGACGCTGCTTGGTCGGAACAACTGGCGATTATTGAGCGTGGGAAACCTTATCCTCGTACGCCTCGCCAAGCAATTTCGCACAGCATTCAGAGCTATACTGGATCGATGTGCAATCGAGTACGGCAACAATCGAACTCGTTTTGGCAGGGGGAGACTTATGATCATTACGTTCGTGACGACGAAGAGCTACTAAGAATCATTCATTACATTGAAATGAATCCGGTCAAGGCAGGCTTGGTTGATACACCCGAAGCTTGGCCATATTCATCGGCCAGCATTCGAGCCAAGCTTGATATCCAAGCGGGGTTCGCCATTCCAAAAATGGAATTGTAAGTGGCGACGGTGCTTCCAGCCGGTCTTACGCGCAGGAAGAGAAGTAAAGAAAGACATTGGATAAAGCGGGGTGGGCAGTTCAAGCTGTGCAATTAGCCTTCAGTAAATGAAATCCTTTTTCGCTGGGAGGTTCTTGACAGTATGAAGTAATATCCGATCCGCCGGCGCGTAAGACAGGCCGGAGGCAACTGTCGCCACCTTTTTTGCAGCACTACTTGAGGTTCTACGGTGTTGGCGATACGTTTTAGCATGAAACATCCACCTGATCGGTGGTCAGTTTGGCCCTTTTTTCGCGGCCATTGAACGAATCAGCCAATTTCAAATGTAGGGTAGCAACGCCCGCCAAAATAATATGCTTGATCTATTTGACAAAATTAATGAGTCCGTCGCTTTCATTCGCAAACAATGGACCGAAACCGCGAAAGTCGGCATCGTGCTCGGTACCGGCCTCGGCCCGTTGGTTGAGAAAATCGACATCCAAGCTTCGATCGACTACGGCGATATCCCAAACTTCCCCAAGTCAACCGCGCTCTCGCATAAAGGTCGCTTGGTCTGCGGAACGCTCAACGGACTACCGGTCGTTGCGATGGAAGGCCGACTTCATATGTACGAAGGCTACCCGCTGAAAGAAATCACGCTACCGATCCGAGTCATGAAAGCACTCGGCGCGGACTTGTTGGTTTGCTCGAACGCAGTTGGCGGTTTGAACCCTTACTATCGCAAGGGCGACATCATGGTCATTGACGACCAAATTAACTTGATGGGTGACAACCCATTGATCGGTATCAACGACGATCGTTTAGGCCCTCGCTTTCCGGACATGTGCGAGCCTTACTCATCGGAGCTGATCGAACGAGCGCTGCGAATCGCTCGAGCCAATGACATCGTGGCTCACAAAGGTGTCTTGGTCGCGGTCGCTGGACCGAATTTAGAAACCCGAGCCGAATATCGCTTCTTGCGAACCATCGGTGCCGATGTCGTTGGCATGTCAACGATCCCAGAAGTTATTGTCGCCGTTCATGCGGGCATGCGAGTGGTTGGATTTTCTGTGGTCACGGACCTATGCTTCCCCGACGCGTTGGAGCCTGCCGATGTTAACGAAATCGTGCGAGTGGCCAACGAAACCGAGCCAAAGTTGTCTGCCTTGGTGATGGGCGTGTTAGCCGAAGAGAAGTAGTTTAAATGTACCTGTCTACCGAAGGGCGATGGCGAGCAGCAGCCGATAGGAAGAGGTTTTCAAATGGATTTAAAACAAATTTCAACGTCATCCAACTCGTTTGCGGCAATCGTTGCAGCGATTTTGGTTGGCCTGTGCATGCTGAGTTGTGGTTGCCAGCCAGCGCCGTCAGCAAGTGATGCAAGCGATTCACAAAGCGGCCAACCTGCTAAAACGGATGCTGCTGGTGCGACTGACGCGGACGGCTCCGGTAACAAAAAAGAAAAATCCATGCCTTCCGAGCCTGATGTCAACGATGTTCGTTTTCATCCAGCCATCAAAACTGCTGCTGAAAAATATTTGGAGTACGCAATGGTGAATACGGCGAGTATGAAAGTACCAGACAAGGATGCGACGGCAGAAGATGAGGTGTTTTTAGAAGACCCCGCCGCAAGGATGAGCCAAGCTGAGTCGGGGCACGACCAAAAGCTGTATTTTCTATTCGCCAAAGATATCGCCCACTATGTCAATCGGGACGGATCGGAATCTCCCGTCGGTCAAGCGTTAGTCAAAGAAGCTTGGACAGCGGTCCCTGGAAATCCAGATGCCAGAAACTTGCGCAATCACGCGTGTTTAATTCGAGTGAACCCTCGAGTTGCTGTCGGCGACAAAACACTTGAGCTAGGTAAACGAAGTGATCTGTTTGTGATGCTCAAGCAAGATCCCAAAACCGAAGGCTCCGACCAGGGTTGGGTTTATGGTGTGATCGATCCCAGTTCTCATGAAATTAAATCCGCTGGTGCTGTCGCTTCTTGCATCGCTTGTCATAGTGGCGAAAAAGACAGCCTGTTCCGCGATGGGATCATTGACTGGGAAGCTGAGGCCATTAAGCAAGCCGAAGCGGAAGCCAAAGCAGCCGAAGCTAAAAAAAGTAAATCGCCCGCCGATTCGGAAACGGACGAATGAACCTGCCGCTCGAACTCGCCGCTCAAGTTGAGGCCGCCACTGGCTTTGTTAAAAGCCGCTGGGATCGTTCACCGCGGTTTGGCATTATCTTGGGCACTGGGGCAGGGGAGTTGGCCGAGGCGATTGAGGCCGAAGAAAAAATCCCGTACGGCGAAGTGCCGCATTTTGCTTCCAGTACCGCCACCGGCCACAAAGGTCAGTTTGTATGCGGCAAGCTGGCCAGCGCCGACGTGATCGCCATGCAGGGGCGATTTCACTTGTACGAAGGCTACCCGGTTGATCAAGCCACGTTGCCTGTGCATGTAATGCACGCGATGGGCGTTGAGTTTTTGTTTGTCAGTAACGCTGCGGGCGGAATCAACCCAAGTTTTCGTAGCGGACAGATCATGCTGATTGAAAGCCATATCGACCTGATGTATCGCTCGACCATTGCGATGGCGCCGGAAACTTCTAACGACCGCCCGTTGTTGTTGAGCGATTGCTACGATCGCGAGTTGATCGACGGGGCGTGCCAAACGGCGATGGATCATCGCTTTACGATCCAACGTGGCGTTTACGCCGGGTTGCTGGGCCCCAACTACGAAACCCGCGCCGAGTACCGGATGTTGCGAACGATCGGCGGTGACGTAGCGGGGATGTCGACCGTTCCCGAAGTCGCGGTGGCCGGCAAGTATGGAATGCGAGTATTGGGGATTTCGATCGTCAGTAACGTCGCCAACCCGGACGACTTGGCGGAAACTTCTGGCCAAGAAGTCATCGACGCCGCTTCGGTCGCCGCGCCTCAGTTCAAGGCAATTGTGATCGACGCGATCGGGCGGATCACTTCTTAATGCCGCCGCGGGCTTGCACGCGGCAGTCGGCCTTGGCAACGCTGATGTTACGCGCGGCTACGGTGCCAACATTGCCTCCAACGCTTCGAAGTCGACAAGGCTTGTCAGTGTTGCGTCAATTTGTTTGTCGTTGAGTTCTGGCTCCGATGAATAGATCGTAACCCTTACGTTGTCGACCAAGACCTCAAGTTGGCTTTTACTTCGGTAGGCGATCGGATACTTTTCAGCGAACAGCCCATATTTTTCTTGCCCGACTTTTTCGTTGACGATGTAAATGTAGCAAATCACCGCTGACTTGTTTTGCCCTTCGCGTTTATAGCTGCCGTTGACGGTTCCGGATGAATAAGAAAATGAGCCATAGCTGCGGGTTAATTCTGCGGTGGCTTCGGAGTTTCCTTGTTCTCGAAACAGCTTTAGCATGACCGGCTTGAGCTTTGTTTCGGCTGCTTTGTATTTGCGCTTCAAAGTAGCAAATTTCGTCGTGAGTGGTTTTATCTTGACGTTATGCTGGTTCTTGAGCTTTTTTAGTATCGCGTTTGCTGTTGCAACAGTTGCTGCGACATCTTTGGCGTTCTGGTCACTTGTAAGGTTGGCTTGGTCCTTAAGGGCTTGAAGTCTCGCTTCCAACCCCGCAATTTCTTTAAGTCGCTTAGCGTTAGCTGTTTTTGGGTCCTGTTCCAACCAACGTAAAATGTTACTTATCGACAAGACGTAGTTGGAGTGTTTTTGGTAGAGACCATCGCGCTCCTTCGCCAGTGGCTGGAATTCCTCTGCGTGGGCCTTAAAGCACTCCTTCAGCAAAGCTTTGTCTTCTTGCTGAGCAAAGCAGGTGGACCCAAGAGAGATCGCGATCAAAGTGAGCGCGACGACGATTTGGTTACCGTTAAGTTGCATGGATTCCCATCCGATCGGTAAATTAGGTTTTTGCAGACTTATACTTTAATATGTCAGAAGGTCTCTCGCTGATCAATGTTGGAGTTTACCGAGCTAAGCTCAAAAACGTTCAGATTGCTGGGTTGTTCGGGGGGATAAGGTCATGAATCCTTGCCGTTGGCAAGCTTGCTGAATTGTCCATGGCTCAAAAAAAACGAGAAAAAGCGATGTAATCGAGAGTTTTCGCCGTCAAAGTTCAATCTTTGTTGACGTCATACCGACGACAGATACAATCCCACGAACTTTCAAACAACTCAAATTGGCCAGCATTGATGTGGCCTGAAGGGAACATAGGAAAAAAAATGGCTGCTGAATTTTCTACTGCCAGCTTCAAAGCTGACGTTTTAGAATCCGATAAACCAGTCTTGGTTGACTTTTGGTCACATGGCTGCCCACCTTGTAAGCGTTTGGCTCCGGTCATCGATGAGCTCGCTTCTGAAAACGAAGGCAAAGCTGTCGTTGGCAAATGCAACGTTGGTGAAAACATGGAACTGGCTGCCGAGTACGGCATTACTGCTGTTCCAACCATCTTGCTTTTCAAGGGTGGCGAAATCGTTGAGCGTATGCAAGGCTACCAAGACAAGTCTAAATTGCAGGAGGTCATCAAAGGCGCTTCTTGCTGTGGCGGTCCGGCTGTCGAGATCAACACGCCTGCCCAAGAGAATCAAGGCGGTTGCTGAGGCTAACTTATAAAAAGCGTTGGTCAACGCTAATGACGATTTTAAAAACTCTGCTGGTCCCTGCTGAAACGGCTTGGATTGGTAGAGTTTTTTTCGTTGGTACTTAGTAGGTGGCGTCAGTTGCCTCTGGCCTGTCTACGCGCCGGCCGAGGGAAAACTTATACACACGAAACAAGTCAGCCACACGATAGTGCTTGTAATTTTTTACAACCGCGAAATACACGAAAACAAAACAACTGAAATCAGTTAAATCTAAGATCCTAAACCTCGCCCCTGACTTTCGTTTTTTTCGCGTATTTCGCGGTTGTGAATTTAAACTTCGGTTTACGTATTTCGCCAGATCAAGCATTGCCTTGGTTGGATCATCATCGCGCCATCATCTGCGGAGGCGGTTCCGGAGTTTTGCCCCGCAACAACGGCTAACGAATCCAAAACTAATTCGCCATCAACATCGATCGCAATCGGCTTGGCACCCGCTTGGTCGATCCGGCAAACGACTTGGACTTGTCGACCGTCCCAGCGATAAATCAAACGGTACAAATGGTTTTCTGTATCTGACTCAACCGAGAAGTTGTTTAGTTG
>CAZKTR010000062.1:0-12733 GCA_964555525.1 uncultured Pirellulaceae bacterium | reverse complement strand
CGCCTGATCAAGCCAATTCAACTGACGATTCGAATGTTTACTTCCGCTGCTTTGCTGGTTGTGAAGGTAAGCACTCGATTTACGACGTCATTTATCGCTGCCCAAAATGTAACTCGCTGCTGGAAGTCTATCACGAACGCGAGCCGCTGAAGCAGCGGAACGCCTATAAGTGGCAACAGCTGTTCGATTCGCGAGCCAGCACGACCAACTGGCCTTACGGTAGCGGCGTGTGGGGACAACGCGAGTGGGTGATCCCAAGTTTGCGAGACGAAAATGTCGTCAGCATGTGCGAAGGCAATACGAACTTGTTCTGGGCGGATCGCTTGGGCAAACAACTGGGCCTGAACGATCTCTGGATCAAGCTCTGCGGAAACAGCCACACCGGTAGCTTCAAAGACCTTGGCATGACTGTGTTAGTCAGCGTCGTCAAGCAGATGATGAGCATGCCTAACAACCCGGTCAAAGCGGTCGCCTGTGCCAGCACTGGAGATACTTCGGCGGCGCTGGCAGCCTATGCGGCTTACGCTGGCATCCCCGCGATCATATTCTTGCCCGCGGGCAAGGTCAGTACCGCTCAGTTGATCCAACCGGTTAGCAACGGGGCTCATGTGTTGGCATTGGACACGGACTTCGACGGTTGCATGAAGCTGATCCAAGAGGTGACTGAAGACAGTAGCATTTACTTAGCCAACTCGATGAACAGTTTGCGAATCGAAGGTCAGAAAACGGTCGGTATCGAAATCGTGCGACAGTTCGATTGGGAAGTTCCCGACTGGATCATTATTCCGGTCGGTAATCTTGGGAACATCAGTGCGTTACATAAAGGGTTCCAGTTGATGATGGACCTCGGCGTGATCAACAAGATGCCGCGTTTGGTTGCGGCTCAAGCGGCCCAAGCGGATCCGTTCTATCAGTCTTATAACAATCAGTTTGCAGACAAAACTTCGGTGACCGCGGGCGAGACGTTGGCCAACGCGATTCGAATTGGCGATCCGGTCAGCTATGAAAAGGCGGTCAAGGCCGTTCAAGAAACCAACGGTATCGTCGAGCGAGCCACGGAAGATGAATTGGCGGCTGCGTCGGCGAAAGCGGATTTGACCGGCATGTTCTGTTGTCCTCACACCGGCGTTGCGTTGGCGGTGTTGGAAAAGTTGGTCAAGCGCGGCGAGATTAAACCAAGCGATCGTACGGTCGTGATCAGCACGGCCCATGGTTTAAAGTTCACTGACTTCAAAGTCGGCTACCACGAATCGAAGTTGGACGGCGTCAATTCTGAACACGCCAACCCACCGGTGTATTTGGACGCCAATTCGGCCAAAGTAAAAGAAGTCATTAAACAACGGCTCGGTTTGTAAAGTATGTTCTCGCCTGATCTTAAACAGTTTTTATCGCTCGCGTCCGACCATGATGCGGTGCCTGTTAGCCGTCGTTTGCTTTCTGATTCGTTAACGCCGGTGTCGGCGTTTAAGCGAATCGATGATGGTGGTACGGCTTGTTTGTTCGAATCGGTTGTCGGGGGCGAAAACGTCGGTCGGTTTAGTTTCTTGGCGATTGATCCACAGTTGGAATTGTCTTCGTTTGCTAACACGGTGACCGAAACGGAAACGAAAACCGGTCAAAGTCGCTCCTTCGAAAGTGAAAATCCGCTGGAAGAAATTCGCAAGCGGACCGCGAAAGTCAAAGTCGCTTCGCTGGAAGGCATGCCGCCTTTTACCGGTGGCGCGGTTGGGTATGCCGGTTACGATGCGGTTCGTTACGTCGAAAACCTGCCTAATGCTCCCGAAGACGATCGCGGGTTGGCGGACATGTCGTTCGCGTTTTACGATCGGATGTTAGTGTTCGATCACATCACTAAAACGATCACCATTATCGCGTTGGCTTGGCCGAAGAACTTTGATACCCCCGAAGCCGCCTTTGAAGACGCTTGTTCGCGAATCGATTCGATGATCGAGTTGTTAAACGAACCAGAAAAAGGTTTGAAGTGTGTTGATGCGATTGCGCCTGCAGGCGAGTTGCCTGATTTTAAATCGAATTTTACGCAGGACCAGTTCGAGCAGGCGTGTCGGGACTGCATCGAGTACATCAAAGCCGGGGATATTTTCCAGGTCGTACTGAGTCAGCGGTTGGAGCTTGAGATCAGTTGCGATCCGTTTGAGATTTATCGTAGCTTGCGAGTGATGAACCCCAGCCCGTTTATGTTTTTCTTGCGGACCGGCGAGACGACGTTGGTGGGAAGTTCGCCAGAGATCATGTGCCGCGTGGTGGACAACGAAATGACGGTTCGGCCGCTGGCGGGAACTCGGCCGCGAGGTGCCACGCCGGCCGAAGATTTGCGTTTGGAACAGGAATTGTTGGCCGATGAAAAGGAGCGCGCCGAGCACGTGATGCTGGTGGATCTTGGCCGCAACGATGTTGGCCGAGTGGCCGAGTACGGTTCGATTGAGATTCCGGACATGATGGTTGTCGAGCGTTACAGTCACGTGATGCACATTTCGTCGACGGTTACCGGTCAGTTGAATCAGGATGCCGATGCCTTTGACGCGCTGATGGCAAGTTTGCCGGCGGGCACGGTTTCGGGGGCGCCGAAAGTTCGCGCGATGGAGATCATCGACGAATTTGAACCTCATCGCCGTGGTCCGTATGCGGGCGCGGTGGGGTACATTGATTACACAGACAACATGGATACCTGTATCGCATTGCGAACGATGGTGATCAAAGACAATCGAGCTTACGTTCAAGCCGGCGCCGGGATCGTTGCCGATTCAAATCCCACCAGCGAATACGAGGAAACGCTCAACAAAGCCAAGGGGTTGTTGCGAGCGATCCAGATGACGCATGAACGCTTGGGTTAGTGATCTTGTTGTCGATAAGAACTACTGTCGTGGCTGGAACTTGAGCGAAGCCGAATTGATACAGTGCCTTTGTCCGGTAGGTTGTGGACCATCCGAAAACACGTGGCCTAAGTGGGCATCACAACGACTGCAAACCACCTCACGGCGAACCATCCCGTGACTGTTGTCCACGATTTCCTGTACGTTTGTCTGGTTGATGCTCGAATAAAAACTGGGCCAACCGGTTCCTGATTTAAACTTCGTGCGTGAATCGTATAAAGGTTGCCCACAACAGGTGCATGTATAGATCCCATCGCCTTTGTGATTCCAGTACTTGCCGGTAAAAGGATTCTCCGTTCCCGCCTGCCGGGTAATTGAATATTCCTCGGCGGTAAGTTGTTGACGCCACTGTTGATCGCTTTTGTGAATCTTGGTGACTGGACTTGCTGGATTTTGAAGCGATGGTTGCTGAACAACAGCGGGTTGTTGAATGACGGTCGGTTGCTGAATGATGGTTGGCTGCTGAATAAAGATTTGTTGTTGATATACCGGTGTCTGAACAATCGGTTGTTGATAAGTAGGAGCCGGTTGATAGGTAGGAGCCGGTTGGACAGTGGTCGACTGGGAAAATCCAAAACTGCCGAACATCAAAACAAATATAGTAGCGGTTCCAAACAACGATCTATTCATTGTGTTTCCTTTGATTTAACAGTAACAGCTCAACTTTATCTTTCGCTCACATACAAACTGTACCGCAGCTTTGGTCCCATCTGAACATCAATCCTACCGATCAGCCGTTTGAGATAGGCTATCGATTTGAGGGGCCGAGGTTCGATCTTTCCAAAACGCTAGCACCTTCTGGCCAAAGATGCCTGTAGGCCGGGTTTTTGGGCGAATTCACCCATGCGATTGCGTTTCATTCGGTCTAGAGCTGGTTGCGTGTCTTTTGATAGAGTCCGCCAGCAAATTAAACGACCTCAATCCGTCTTACTTTACCTATGCCCGGACTCCCTCGTCCGCGTGGGCCTTCCTGCCTGCCTCGAAATGTTTTCACTCCTGTCCGTTGGTCACGGAGTGCGACTCGATGCGCGCTCGTTGCTGCGGTGTTGTTCGTTGGTTTGTTTTTAGAAATTCGAATCACATACGGGCAGCGAATTCAGTTCCGAAGAGAAGCTTTTCAGAAAAAATCGGTGCCAAGCGAAGGTGTTTTTCGATTCGATTCGAACGCCAATTCACGTTGGTCTAATGGTAGTGGGCTGTTAAAAAATCAGCCTCGATCGTCGTTTGCTCGTCGAACTTTGTTGTCATCGCATCGCAGCGAGCAACGCCGGATGGTTAGTCGGCCCCGACTGGCCGAAGTGATCAAGTCACGTGACTATCCAGAAATGCTGGGGCAGGATTGGCAGTCGATGACAGTGGAGCACGATACGGCAGGGATCTTTCAGGTTTATGAACAGTTGCCAGATCGTCAGTTTAGTGACGTGCCACACGCGACCTCTGAAAATTTAGAATCGCTGCCGGTCGCGGTACGGCAGAGCCAAGCCGATCAGCGACTGTTCTTTTACCTTGCCAATGCCTCGCCGTGGCGGTTGCGAGTTCATTTGCAATTGACCGAAAATGTATCGAAGCAAACGGTCGAAAGAATCGATTCATTACTGCATACGAAAACTGAATTTGTAAACAGTCCTGACGACGCCAGAAGATTGACCGTTGAGTTAGCTCCGTACGATCTGGTGGGTGGTTCGGCCGAAATGTTGGGGCCGATCGAGTCGTATACGTTTGAGTACTTGGACGACGTAGCCTCCGATTTGCGTAAACGTGTGTTTGCATTGCAAGTCAAACTGCAGCAAGCTCAGCAAGCCAAGTCGCTTAATATGTTGTCCAATCCCAAATTCCTAGCCCGTGAGTCGAAAGGTGGTCCGATTGATGGGTGGGAGGTCGGACAACAGCCACCTTCGCGTTTTAAATTGCTCACCGCAAGTCAGCCTAGTAAAAAAGAAAGCGCTCAGGTCAGTGGTGCGAATGTCAAGACAGTTGAGTCCTACTTGCGGGTTCACAGCGTTGCTGAAGAAACAACTTGGGTGCGTAGTCATCCGATTAAGTCGACCGAAACCGGTCGACTATCGATTTCGGTTTGGCTTCGAATTCCTGCGGATTCGAAAGTGGTACCAGAGATTCGAATGGCGATCGATGGCCGAACACCGCTCAAGGAATATTACCGGTTTGGTGCGGTTGGCCGAGACCAAGTCGGTTCAATCGTTTCGGTCGAAGGCCATTGGAAGCGGTTTGCGGTGCACTTTGATGACTTACCAAGCAGCTTGGCTGATTTGAGAATTGGTTTCGATGTTGTCGGTGAGGGCGTGGTTGATATCGGACGAGTTGAATTGTTTGATCGTTGGTACGACAATAGTGAAGCCAAGGCGATTACCCAATTGTTGGCTAGTGCAGATGCGATGCTGCGGCAGCCAGTTCAGTTCGATCGTTGTCGCCGATTGTTGGCCGAACACTGGGCGGTGTTTTTGGACGATCACTTTTCGCTTGAGCCAATACCCAAAAGTAAGCCACAGCCCGTGCCGATGTTTAGGCCCAAGGTTGCGGATGCTTCGGCCGACAAACCTAAAACCAACAACGCCCCGTCGAAGGCAGGCCAGTCATTAAATCGGTAGTCTCTAAAACTGATTTGTTAGCGATCGTATCAGGAAAGAAACGCGGTCTGCTGGCGGGTTTGATGCGTGGTTGTTTGAGTTGTTTAACACCGTTGTATCGTGTGGCGGTCTGGTGGCGAAACCGAAGGTTTGATCGAGCAATTGCCGCGGGTGGCCTGGGCATTGTCAAGCGAGCGGACGTGCCGGTGATTTCAGTAGGCAACTTGACTACCGGCGGAACAGGTAAAACTCCACTAGTTGTTGCTGTGGCGAAGTTGTTGCGGCAGCAATCCAAGCGAGTGGCGTTGATCAGTCGAGGTTATGGTTCCGATCCAGACCATCCTGGTCGCAACGACGAGGCGATGGAGTTGGAGCATCGTTTACCGGATGTGCCGCACCTGCAAGATCCGGATCGGTTTGCAATGGCGACGATCGCTGTGGAAGAGCTTGAGTCGGAGGTATTGTTGTTGGACGATGGCTTTCAGCACCGGCGTTTGCACCGTGATTTAGATATCGTAACAATCGATGCTACGAATCCGTTCGGTTATGGTCGGCTGTTGCCGCGTGGGTTGCTTCGCGAGCCAATGAAAAGTCTGCGGCGAGCTAATTTGGTGGTCGTAACGCGTTCAAATTTAGTTGATGCGGCGACTTTGGATGGTTTGCTGCAGCGGGTGCAGCGTTGGGTGGATCCGCAGCAAATTGTGATCACGGAAATGAAATTGGTGGAGGCGATTAATGCTTCTGGTGACGTTAAACCACTGGAGGCGTTGCTGGATAAGCCTACGCTTTTGTTTTCAGCGATTGGAAACCCAATCGGTTTTGAGCAAACGTTGCTGGAGCAATCGGCGAACTTGGTCGGTCACGAAGTATTTGACGATCACCACCGTTTTGATCGACAAGACTTCGAGCGCATCGGCGAAGCGGCCAAGCAAGCGGCAGCGGAGCAGATTGTTTGCACTCACAAAGACTTGGTGAAAGTCGGTGTCGATCGGATCGCCGGATTGCCCGTGTATGCGGCGTTGATCGAGGTTGAGATTACGGTTGGATTAGACTGCTTAAAGGACGCCTTAGCGGTAACGTCAGTCAATGCCTAAAGGAAGGTCGGGCGAATTTCGCTGAATCATCAGGTCATCGATTTGCCGAGTTAACCAAGAGTCACAAAAAAAGCCAGTGACCTCAAGCGGGTCACTGGCTTTCTATTGCGTCGTTAGCCAACTAAGGCTGAGATCTATCGACTAGATGATCCACTTGGGGCAAAACTTCTAGAGGATGATCCACTAGGGGCACCAAAACCTCGCGAGGATGATCCACCGCTCGGAATCGAAGGTGCAGGAGAAAAACCATTTTGGAATTGACCTTGCTGGAATTGACCTTGGGTACCAGCGGCTCCTCCTTGGCCTAAATCTCGCAAAATCCTTTCGCTGTCTGAGTTCGGGTAGAACGTGTTCTCAGAGAACGAGTCAAGGCGGTCGATGCCGTTGCGAAGCGCTTTTCCAATCTCACGAACGAATCGTCCTTGGCCATACGTGTTTGACATGGATTGGCAGCCCAATGATTGCCACTGTTCAAACGTAATTCCTTTTTGGCTACAAGCCGATTCAAGGTATTCTCTACGGCATTGATCGCAGCCGCCTGCTTGGTTGTTGCAATGTTGGCAACCGGTTTGCGGGTTAGTTGATTCATTCCGTTGACGTGGTGCTGCGATGTTGCGGCGGTACGCAACTTCTGTTGCATAGGAATTCAGCCAGCCAACGGTTTCAGTAGGAATTAAAGTGAAGTCGATCGTATCCGTTTCGTCAGACTCGTCATCAACCGTGATTCCTATCAAGCCAACGCCGTCGACGCCGGCGGCGAGTACACCGTAGCTGCCAGCAGGGACTTGCTCGAATTCAAAAACGCCAAAATTGTCGGCTGCAGTCGCTGCCACCACGCTATCGTTTTCTAGGAGTAAGACTTTCGTTGAGCGCAGATCTACCGGGCGACCGCTGGTCGAGTTGAACTGGTGGATTCGACCAACCAAATGGCCATTAGAACTTCGGCCAACGACGTGACTTGAAATCGAGGTTGCAGGAGAATTTTCCGGCGGGTTGTTGTAGAGCCCCAGCGAACCGAATAGCCCCGGATCGTTTTTCGCACCTTCGCCTTCTCGGTATTTTCCGAATACGCGGAAGCCGACTTGTGGAGCGTAGTGTGCGATCCAATCGGTGTTGATTGTCGTTTGGTTTTGATACGCTGTTACCGTAACGGTGTTAGGAGGGATGTTGTCGATTGCATTTGGGTTGTTCGCCAAGATATTCAAGCCAAACGTGAATAGGCCTCGTTCACCCCAGCCAGTCAGAGCGTAGGCGCCTTGGCGAACGTTGTTGAATACAAATCGGCCGTCTTGATCAACGCTGGTTTGCTTTACTAGGCGACCCATGTGCATCAAGAACACGTTCATGTTGGTCGTTTCAGCATTTTTCCCAGCAACGACTTGTCCATCAAAGCGTCCGTTGGCGTCAACCATGATCCAGTTGCCACGCAACGAGTCTTTAACCCGGTCGCCAGAAGGATCTGCTGATGCCGATTCCCAGCCTGCAAACTGATCGTTAACCGTGACAAGTTGATCGCTTTGCGGTGCGAGGTCCTGCGGCGGACGAAAAGGTTGAATTGGTAAACGACCGGTGCCTGGGCGAATGGTCGGAAGATCATCAGGGTCTTGGTCGCCTTCATCGGCAGAACTATCTGGCGTAGGGCGAGGACGTAGTGGAATTGTTAGGTCTTGTTGCAGTGGTGCCGCACCTGCTGAAGCAGCCATCCAAAGAGAGGCTGCACCAGCAACAAGAATGGGGGAGATTTCTCGGATTTTCATAAGAGCTGATCTGGGTTTGACGATACGTAAAAACTCGGATGTTGGTTCGACATCCGCTCATTCATGCAATCGGAATAACTGCCACTCGATGCGACTCGGATTTGGCTTAACGCTACGAAAGGTCATAGAGCCGTTCGGCTTGGCGCAAACCCAACTGTCATTTCGGATATACGGCTGTGGTGTGTTGTCCGGTATATGATCACCAGTCTACTTGATGAGGGTCGCTGGAAGTTTAACGATTGGCAAAAGTCGGAATGTTATTCAGTTTGGTAATGCCTTAGTTTGCTGCAGGGCATCAGGTTTATTTAACTCGACCGGGCAATCGATTTTTTAAGTTTCTGGAAGCAACAAATGGTCTGGTAGTCCGAGTCGCTTGCGGATACGATCAAAGTTGTTTTTGAATTTTAAGGGATCGAATTTCGGTCGGGTAAACGTTGTTGATTTAACGCTGTGGATTTTGGTATGAACTATCGAAAAAATTGGTCGCTCGCAACGGCGAGCTTAGGTTTCACAATGGCCTTTGTATTTTCGGTTCAAGGGCAAGAAGCTACCCAAAGTGGTCAGCGAACACTCGAGCAGTGCCAACAAGCGTGGACGGAGCTGTCTGCTGATTTCGCAAAAGTAGAAAAGCGAATCGCAGCCGGCGGTGAGGATGCCGCTGCGGCTCGTCGAGAATTCGCCGGGTTGGCGACTAAGTCCAAAGCGCTTGTCAAAGAAATCGAATCCGCCGCGAAAACAGAATTAGAAAAAGATCGAACGTCGTCCAATGCGTTGCGAGCTTTGATGGGGCAAGCGTTACAGGCTGCCAGCAAAGACGAAGACTGGAAGGCACTGGAACTGGGTGATTACTTGATCAGTAAAGGCATTACCTCGAAGTACTTTGAAGTTGCTGCTAAGTCTGAGTCGCTGAAAATTGAGCAGAAACAGATATTCGATGAGTTGTTGATTCGGCAAGCCGAAGCATTAAAAAACGATTTGCCACGAGTCGAACTAAAAACCACCAAAGGCACACTCGTCTTGGAATTGTTTGAAAATGAAGCGCCGGGTACGGTGGGGAATTTTGTGTTCTTGGTCGAAAATGGATACTTCGATGAGATGTTATTTCATCGTGTGCTCGAAGGCTTCATGGCTCAGACCGGCGGATTTAAACTCGACAAAGATGGTAAATCGCGCGGTGGCGAAGGCCCCGGTTACGAAATCAAGTGTGAATGCTACGAACCAAACGCACGCAAGCACTTTACGGGTTCTTTGAGTATGGCCATAAAAGGGGATCAGCGAGGGGTCAAACGAGATTCTGGTGGAAGTGAGTTTTTTGTGACGTTGGAGCGAACCGATTTTCTAGATGGTAAGCACACCGTCTTTGGGCGAGTGCTCTCTGGATACTCGTTGATTGAGAATCTGGAACGGACTCATCTGTCGGATCGTTACGGTGAGGAGTTTCCCATCGAAGGCGTTTTGAAGGACAAAATTCTGAGTGCCAAAGTACTCCGTAAACGCGCTCATAAGTACCAGCCAGATCGTGTGAATCCTAAAGAATCCACAGATACTGCGGATGAGACGACGGAGGAATCAACACCGGCAGACGCTGAAGCCGAACCGGCTGAATCAACCGATGACGACGGTCCGTCCTTGGATGCTCCAGAATAACGTCGGATTAACGAGGCACCAAGGTTTCGTACGTCAGGTAGCAGATTCCAAACTGCAAACCGAACACGATGGCCGTGGCTAGGATCGTTGTTGCATGCCACTCAATGGGCGCCCCTGCAGCGCGGAAGAACAGGCACATGTAAAAACATAGTACCGCCAAGATACAACAGAATGTTTTGGCGGGTTTCTTGTAGATTGGTAGCAGGCAAACAAAGATCGCAACCCCGATGGCAAGGCAAGTTACGAAGCAGTCAGTGTAAGCAAGACGACCGAGGTCGGTATGGTGAAACATGGTTGTGGCGATTTGCTAACGAGCTTTCTAAAATGGGTTGAAGGAACGATATTGATTCGTCGGCGTTGGTCTGAGATTGCCAAAAGCTCGAGAATTTTTGTCGGAAACGCTGTGTGTAGGCTGCTATGAGATCGCACAATCGTTGCAGGCCGTTGGCGGTTAATCCTCGTGTTTGAATGTCATCGCGCACATGCCATTCAATTTTGCTTCTAGTCTGTGCTTCGGAGTAATTCGTTGGCAGGCTGCTTATGCGCCGGCGATTGGCTACAATGGAAATCAAAGTTACATCGCGTTCGGGGGGAGTTGTTTGCAACCGGCCCTTGCAAGCGTAGGTGCCTTTGGTTCAGACCATCAAAATGTATAGGGCGAGATTCATGAGTTCAATGAGAGTTTACCTCCGCGTCGCGTTGCTGAGCATCGCCGTCAGTTTACTGTGCAGCGCTGTTGGGGCAGTCAGTGCCGACGACGGAGTCAAACCGGTCGATCGACCCAACGTATTGTTTATTTTCTCTGACGACCATGCGGTCAACGCGATATCGTCTTACGGTGGTCCGTTGGCCAAGGCCGCACCCACGCCGAACATTGACCGGCTGGCCAAAGAGGGTGCTTTGTTTCGGAACTCGTTCTGCGCTAATTCGATTTGTGGTCCCTCGCGGGCTTGCATTTTGACGGGCAAGCACAGTCATAAAAATGGCTTTATGCGGAACGATGGCAAAGGGTTTGATCAAAGCCAATGGACGTTCATGAAGGAGTTAAAAAAGGTCAACTACCAATCGGCGGTCATCGGCAAGTGGCATTTGAAAACCAATCCGGTGGCGTTCGATCACTGGGAGATTTTGCCCGGGCAAGGGACTTACTACAATCCAGTTTTTTTACAAATGGATGGGTCGACCAAAAAGTTCGAAGGTTACGCGACGGACATAACCACCGAAAAATCCGTGGCTTGGTTGGAGCAACGAGACAAAGGTAAACCATTCTTTTTAATGTGCCAACACAAAGCTCCTCACCGCACGTTCGCGCCAGCGCTGCGTCACTTGGGATCTTTGGACAGCGTCGAGATTCCGGAACCGGAAACCTTGTTCGATAATTACCAGGGGCGCTCCAAGACTCTGGCGGCGAACGAAATGGAAGTCGATCGGCACCTGACTTGGGCTTACGATTTGAAACTACGCGATGATGAACTTGACAGCGTGGAGTTGCCGTCGTTTCGCAACTATGGAACGCCCGAGTACAAACGAATGACGGACAAGCAGAAAGCGGCCTGGGACGCTTACTTCGGTCCTAAGAACAAACAGTTTATCGCTGATTACAAAGCCGGAAAAATCGACGATGTAAAATTGGTCCAGTGGAAGTACCAACGCTATATCCAAAATTACCTGGAGACGGTCAAGGCAGTCGATGATAGCGTCGGCCGTTTATTGAAGTACCTAGATGATAATGGATTGGCCGAAAACACGATTGTGATCTATTCGTCAGATCAAGGTTTCTATTTGGGCGAACACGGTTGGTTTGATAAACGCTGGATGTTTGAAGAGTCGTTTAAAATGCCGTTTGTGATTCGCTGGCCGGGCAAAATCCAACCGGGATCGCGACCCGAGGCATTGATTCAAAATATCGACTACGCGCCGACATTTTTGGATTTCGCCGGCCTGAAGGCTCCAGAGGAAGTTCAAGGTGAATCGCTGTTACCGGTGCTGTTAGACAGTTCGAAGAAGGTTCGCGATTCGTTGTATTATGCTTACTATGAAGTCGGAGAACACGCCGTGCCGCAACATTTTGGGGTGAGAACGAAAACGCACAAGCTGTTTTATTTGCCGGCGACCGACGAGTGGCAAATGTTTGATTTGGTGAACGATCCAAACGAAATGACAAATATCTACAACAAGCCCAACTACTCGGACATCAGTAACGAATTGCGAGACGAATACCATCGACTCCGCAAGCTTTACGACGCGCCTGAAATAAAGAAACTAGTGCCTGCTAAATAGTTTCGATTAAAACGTGTCAGGTTATGTATTTCTTTTTGCTTTTAATGAATTGAAAATTATGAAGATGCGATCAATGAGTTCGTTGTTTTGTTTCGTCGTACTGACCCTTGGATCGGCAACTTTGCTGTCGGCTCAAGCACCCGATCCGCTACCCAATGTGATCATCGTGATGGCGGATGATTTGGGATTTGGAGACGTACAGCCCACCAGCGATGCTTGTAAAATCAAAACGCCCAACTTGATGACCATGGCTAGTCAGGGCCTAACTTTCACAGATGCTCATACGCCCAGTTCAGTTTGCACGCCGACGCGTTACGGTTTGATGACGGGGCGGTACAACTGGCGTTCACGTTTGGCTAGGAGCGTGCTGGGTGGTTACAGCAAGCACTTGATTCCTGCCGAGCGAGCTACCGTTGGTCACCTAATGCGGAAGGCTGGTTACAACACGCAGATGATCGGCAAGTGGCATCTTGGTTGGG
>CAZKTR010000061.1:0-12776 GCA_964555525.1 uncultured Pirellulaceae bacterium | reverse complement strand
CCAAAGCCAGTCGGTTGTTGCGTAGCGATTATCGTTTGGCGATGACTGGTACGCCCATCGAAAACCACCTTGGTGAACTGTGGTCGTTGTTTGAGTTTTTAAATCCGGGAATGCTGGGTAACCTTTCGGGATTCAAGGCGATGACTCGGATTCGGCCTGACGATAAGAATGACAACCGTGCCATCGAAGCCTTGGCGGCGGGGTTGAAGCCGTTTTTCTTGCGGCGAACCAAGACGCAGGTGCTCAAAGAGTTGCCAGAAAAGACCGAGCAACTACTGACTTGTGAAATGACCAAGCCGCAGCGGAAACAGTACGACGAGCTAAAAGAGTACTACCGAGTTAAGTTGAAAAAGAAGGTTGAGACCGAGGGGTTGGGCAAGTCCAAGATTCATGTGTTGGAAGCGTTGTTGCGATTGCGGCAGGTTGCTTGTGATCCGCGATTGGTTGACCCCGCCGCGAAGCCTGGTGCGAAGCTGGACTTGTTGCAGCAGCAGTTGCAAGAGGTTGTCGGTGGCGGTAGTAAGGCGTTAGTGTTCTCGCAGTTCACGTCCCTGTTGAGTCTGGTGAAGGATCAATTGGACGCTGCTGGTGTGAGCTATGAGTATCTCGACGGTAAGACATCCAAGCGAGCCGCGAAGGTGAAAAACTTTCAAGAGAACGACGACGTGAAGGTGTTCTTGATTAGTTTGAAAGCGGGCGGTTCGGGTTTGAATCTTACTGCGGCTCAGTATGTCTACTTATTGGATCCATGGTGGAACCCGGCCGTAGAGGCTCAGGCGATCGATCGTGCTCACCGGATGGGGCAGAAGGATCCCGTGTTCGCTTACCGGATGACTTGCAAAGATTCCGTGGAAGACAAGATCTTAAAGATGCAGTCGTCCAAGAAAAAACTCGCCGAGTCGGTGATCAACGCAGATGATTCGTTGCTACGGAATCTCAGTGCAGACGATCTGGCGATGTTGCTTGGGTGATCGTGGCTGTTTGAAGGGGCCAGTTTTGAAACGCAGAGTCGCAGAGAGTTTTTTGAGAGAACTTTCTCTGCGCTCTCCGCGCCTCTGCGTTTTAAATTTCTTCATCAACAATTCTGCCCATGGCGTGGTTGCTGAAGAACTGGTTTAAGCTGATGACATCACGCCCACTGTCCAAAACCCAACGGCTTTTTCGGAATATGCGGCGTCGGCGGATCGATCCAGAGGCGGTTGATTCGCCAAACGCGTCGCATGCGTCGTTGGCCTTCGATATCTCGACCGCTGCTGGCCCATGATTCCGCTTCGTCGGTTAGGTCGTTCAAAAGCTGTTCGATACTATCGGATAACGCCGCCAATTGGTCCCGCGAAACTTTACGGGGGATCGGGATTCTGGGGCCGCTGATTAAACGAATACGAGACCATGGTTTAGGAATCACAAATCGATCCCATGTCTTCAAACGAATCGGGCTGGACACACCGATTCCAATCGGAATGATCGGCAAGCCAAGTTTGGCGGCTAAGAAAATCGCTCCCGGCGACATCTTGCGTCTTGGTCCGCGAGGGCCATCGGGCGTCAAACCGATATTCGAAAATTTGGCGAAGTGCTTCAGTTGACGTATCGCAGCCGCACCGCCTCGCGAAGTACTGCCACGCACGACGTTCATTCCGGCCCCCTCGCAAGTCATGGCCACAAATTCGCCGTCGCGATGCTGCGAGCAAAGTGCGGTGATGTTGGCAGAACTGCCAATGCCTGGCGCCGCCGACAGGATGTACTCGTGCCAAAATGAAATAATCGCCAACCGTGATTCCGGGTCGAAGTTGGCGGGATCTGCGGGGCCTTGATCGTAGTGGCAGATTTTGCAATCCATCATGTCCATCGCCAACGGGGCGGTTACAGAAATCATATTGGCCATGATTCGCTGCGTTAATTTAGCTTTAAGGATCGACATGTGGGTGTCAGGCGGGAGTTGGTGGGCGAATTGTTTTGTAGCTACGGCAATGACGAGTAGGGTCTTAGAAAGAGCGTCGTCGGGCGATCTTAACTGGTCAACGGTCGCCGACTCCGTCTTCGTAGCGAGCACAAAGGCTAACGAATTGGTTGATTTTGACAATCCGAAATGGTGTTCAGCCGCAGATACTGCCAGCTGATGAGGCCCTACTCCATTGAGGATTGCCGCTATAATACAGTTTCAGTGAATCAATTGTGTTTCATTGAAACGGCGCTTAACATCACAGTCCCTTTTTGCTCCTCAATAACCCAGAACCTATGTTGCTCGACAAGGCCCGAAAACTTGACCAAAACGACTCCTTGGCCAGTTTCAGAGACCGGTTTTTTATTCCAAGTCACGACGGTCAACTCGACCTGTATTTTGTCGGCAACTCGTTGGGCCTGCAGCCCAAGATCACAAGTAACTATCTCGCAGCGGAACTTCAAGCTTGGAAAAACTTGGGAGTCCGAGGACATTTTGAAGACAGCCAACACGAAAGCTTGCCTTCGAACACCGCCGGCCAATGGCTCGACTACCACCAACAACTCACCGAAACGATGGCGGATTTGGTCGGCGGTCAAACCGACGAAGTGATCGTGATGAACACGTTGACCGTCAATTTGCACTTGATGATGGCGACTTTTTACCGGCCCACCAAAACTCGTAACAAGATTTTGATCGAAGCCCATGCATTCCCGTCGGACAAAAATGCTGTCGAATCGCAGTTCGCGTTGCACGGTCACAAGTCGTCTGACTGCTTGATAGAAATCCAGCCCGATCAAGGGCAACTGTTTTCCACCGAATCGATTTGCGACGCGATTCGCAAACACGGAGATTCGCTGGCGATGATCTTATTGCCGGGCGTCCAATACTACACCGGTCAAGTCTTTGACATGCAGGCGATTACTGCGGTGGCCAACGAACTGGAAATTCCAATCGGTTTTGATTTGGCTCATGCGGCTGGCAATGTGGCGATGCAACTACATGACTGGAACGTCGACTTTGCGTGCTGGTGTACTTACAAATATTTGAATTCGGGTCCCGGTTCGATCGCGGGTTGTTTCATTCATCAGCGACATGCAACCAATACCGCTTTGCCGCGACTGGCAGGATGGTGGGGGCATGATCGTGACAGCCGGTTTAAGATGGCCGGCGATTTCAAACCGATGGCTACCGCTGAAGGCTGGCAGTTGAGCAACCCGCCGATTTTGTCGGCGGCGGCAGTCCGAGCGTCGCTGCAGATTTTTGCCGACGCTGGTGGAATGCAGCCGTTGGTCGATAAGTCAAAGTTTCAGCAGCAGTTTTTCCGTGAATGCTTGGATGAAATGCTGGGCGATAAAGTCAATGTGATCTCGCCGTTGGATTGTTCTGGTTGTCAATTATCGCTGGAAGTAAAACTCGACGGCGTCCCCGGCAAGCAAGTCTATCAACAGCTTGAAGATAGCGGAGTGCGAACGGACTGGCGGGAGCCCAACGTAATCCGCGCCGCGCCGACGCCGCTTTACAACACGTTTGAAGAGATTTGGACGTTCGTTGACCGTTTGCAACAAGTTATCGCTAGAGCTTAAAATCGTCATTCGAATTATTGGCGATGTTTTTAACCTGCCGACTTTCTTTTTCTTTATCACAACGACTTTATGCCTCGCCCTAAAAAAATACACATCTCCGGCGCCGGACTGGTCGGATCGTTGCTTGCGGTCATGTTAGGTAATCGTGGCTATGAAGTCTCGGTGCTCGAGCGGCGACAAGATCCGCGGCGAGTCAAAAACGAGGGTGGCCGCTCGATCAATCTGGCTCTTTCTTCGCGCGGTATCGCGGCGCTGAAGACAGCGGGGTTGATGGACGAAGTTGAAAAGTTGCTGATCCCGATGAAGGGGCGAATGTTGCATCTGGAGGATGGCAAAGAAGTTTTCAGTTCTTATGGCCAACGTCCTGATGAAGTGATTTTTTCAGTTTCTAGAGACGACTTAAATGTTTTGATGATGGACAACGCCGAGCAGTCCCCGCCGGTGAACGTGCATTTTGGCCAGAAACTCGAATCGATTGATTTTGAGCGTAATATTTTTTCGGCCCGCGACGTATTGGCCGGAGATTCTAAAGAGCAATCGTTTGAACTATTCATTGGCGCCGATGGCGCGGGTTCGAAAACGCGTCGAGTCTTGATGCCGGCCAATGGTGGCAAGGCGACGTCCGAGTTTTTGGATCACGATTACAAAGAACTCGAAATTCCCGCCAGTTCGGATGGTGGCTATCAGATTGAGCCGAATGCGTTGCACATTTGGCCACGCGGTGACTTTATGCTGATCGCGTTGCCGAATCAGGACGGCAGTTTTACCGTGACGTTGTTTTTGCCGAAAGAAGGAGCGGTTAGTTTTCAGTCGTTGGAGAATCCAAAAAACGTGCGACCGTTTTTTGAAGAGTATTTCCCGGATGCGATTCGTTTGATTCCGAATCTAGAAGCGGATTTCGCCGACAATCCCGCCGGGCGGTTGGGAACGGTGCGATGTGCTCCTTGGTATTACTCGGGGCATTCGGGGAAAGTCGTGATTCTTGGTGACGCCTCGCATGCGATCGTGCCGTTTCATGGTCAAGGCATGAACGCTGGTTTTGAAGATTGCTCTGAACTGAATCGTTTATTGGACAAACACAAAGATGACTGGAATCTGGTGTTGCCCGAGTTCGATCGGATCCGCCGCCCTAATGCGGAAGCGATTGCCGACATGGCAATTGAAAACTACACTACGATGCGTTCGAGTGTGATCGATCCCAAGTTCCATTTGAAGAAAGAACTTGGCTTTGAGCTAGAAAAGCGTTTTCCTGATCGTTTCATGCCACGTTATTCGATGGTCATGTTTCAGTTGCTGCCTTACGCCGAAGCGTTCGATCGGGGGCGAAAACAAAAAGCGATTTTGAATCAGTTGGTCGAAAATCGAGACTCGGTCGATGACGTCGACTTTGCTTTGGCGAAGCAATTGATCGAACAACAACTTTTACCCATGACCGTGCTTGCGGCCGAAGAAGAATCCTAGATCGTCGGATAATTTTTTCGGTAGCTCGGGTAGGTCTTCACGAGGGATCAAGAACGTTGAAAGCCGAGTCAGATCGGTGAAGACACGGTTTTGACGAGTCGTCGCCGAGAGGTAATCGTGGCCTGATGAACCGCCGGTTCCGATTTTCGTTCCCAGCATTCGCCGAACCATCGTGGCGTGTCGTTGACGCCAGTTGGTGAATAGTTCGTCGATATCGGTAAGTAAAGTCAAATACCGAAACGGTGAATACAGCATCGGTTCATCGCGGTACAGGTGAATGAACAACGCAGACAAAAATCCACTCTGCGTTAGCCGGAACTCCCCCGCATCACGTTGTTTGTTGTACTCGTCTTCGTTAGTCACTGAGAAAAACAGTTTACGAGTATTTTCTAAGTCTGCAATTTGGAAGTCGATTTCGCGCGGCGTCAACGTTGAGTTGCCTTCGATGATCGCGCGGTCGGAGGCCAGCATGCGATCGACTGCCGATTGGTAAGCTTCCCAGAACTCAAACTCCTCGAAATCCAAAAATGGCATGCGTTGAAGCCATTCGTCCGTCAGTTCCAACAGCGTTGTTTCTGTTTCCAGTTCGTTCAATGAGCCCAGATCCATCGGGCATAGCCGCGATTCAAAGAACTCGCGATCAGCTTTGATACGGTCATCGCGTTTCAAGCCAAGTAAGATCTCAATCTGTTTGAATTGGATGCTTTGGAAGCCGGACGCAGGGACCAGCAGATCACGGAATTCCATGAAGTCCATCGGCGTCATCGTTTCAATCACATCGATTTGTTCGACCAAGACACGTTGGATCGATTTGATTCGCGCCAATCGATGGATTACTCGACCCATCCGGCGTTCTTCAAGGGTCGGTGTTTTAAAGATGTTGACGATCGATTCGAGCTCAAAAATAATTTGCTTGAACCACAGTTCGTAAGACTGATGCGTGATAATAAAAAGCATCTCGTCGTGAGCTGGTTTGCCAACTTTTTCACTCTCGCGCTGTTGAGCGTCAAGGATTTTGTCCAGCTGAAGGTAGTCGCTGTAATAAATTTCGGACTTCATGATTGCATCTGAAAATAGGAAGTGAGAGCCAGACAGTTTAGCCAAACGCACAAAATCGCTCTACCTAGAAACCACAGGCGTTGAGCGATACAGTAGCTAGTTTCGAGTGATTGTCCGTGAAAGTCTATTAATAGTTTGTTAACGAAGCCTACGAATGTACTGCAAAAAGTCTTTCTCTAGCTTTTCAAAGTTATCACCGAAGTGCTTTTTGAATTCTTCTAATCGTTGTTCGGCGTCCAATTCAGAAAGCGGCGGTTTTTCGGAGTGCTCTTTTAAGTAGGCGATATATTCTTTGGATCGTTTGTTGAGCAAGAAGTGATTGAACGCCCAAGCTTCGGCGTAGCCATCGGCTGCCGTTTCGGGATTGGTTAAACGAGCGTCATCGGTTAGCAATCGCTGGATCGAATCTTTCGGACGCGTTTGGAGCGTGTTTCGGAAGCGATACAGGCGTTGCCCAAAGACCAAGCCTGGTTTACTCCAGCCACGTTTGTTTTTTATGTTAGGAGCTTCGAAGAATATCGCTAACCCCTCGTTCATCCACAGCGGCGTGTCGGCAAATCGAGTTTGCACGCCACGGTTGAACATCAGTTGGTGGGTGCCTTCGTGAATGATGGTTGCGACCATATAGACCGCTGCGGGGTTTTGGAAAATCTCATCGATACGGCGAGTCGAAGAAATGTTTTCGCCGGGCCGTCGGTCGCCAGCAGTCAAGTCGTACATCACGACACGGTTGGTCTGCATTTGAAAGTATGCCACGATGTCTTGTCCGGGGCCGAGGTCGCGATCAACGTAACGCTGGTATTCGGCTTTGCTTTTGAAAATCAAAACCACTAAGGGGAATTTAGGATCTTGTAGCGACAGTTTTTTCTTGCGTTCCCAGAATCCGTCAAACGCTTTGTACAATCGGCCTTCGTAAAGTTGGTTCACCCATTTCGCATAGGCCTTTTCCGTTTGATACGCGATCAAGTAGTGATCGGATTTGAGGATTTTAAAGCCTGCGGGAAGTTCTTCCAGCAGCGACTTTTCCATCGCTTCGATCGTCGCTGGAGGCGCGTCTTTGTCGGAGTCGATTCGTTCGACAATTTCATCCGGTTGCACAAACCAAATGCGACCGTTGTCTTGGATGAAGTACAGGCTGTCGTCTTGGGCTTCGATTTCAATGTCGCCGACTAAGTTGTATTGTTTGCCGTTTCGTTTCAATGTTAGGCGATCACCCGCTGATGGAGAGTCGGTTTTGGTTTGCCCGATCGCGGGATGGACCAGCAGCATGATCAAAGAAAACGAAAACGCAGCGTTGAAGAAGCAGTTGAGTCGTAAGCGGGTTTTTGTCGAATTCATTTTTTTGATCCAATGCGAATGACGCTCCAGCCAGCGAGAGACACGACGATTGCCGCCGCTGCTACTACAATCGATATTCCGGCGGTAAGTTCGTTAACTCCAGCGTGTAAATCTCCCAGCATTTTTCGGGCGACGGTGTCCATTCCTGCCGGCCGTACGATTTGCGATGCTGAAAGCTCACCAAAGCATAGTACGCAAGCCAGTAGCCAGCAGCCAATAATCATTTTTAAATTTCCGGCGACACGAATACGCCAAAAGCTCTCTCCGGTGCTCAAACCGTCCAATGCTGCGGCTTCGGTGACGCTTTGTGGTGTTTGATGCAACACAAACCAGATCGCCAGTGCGATTAGAGGAAACGTAAAAATCGTGGTGGCAACTACCGGCGCGAAGATCGTGTAATTGACCAGCCAGACGAACCAAGGCCAATTCGGTATCGCAAACGCTTGAGCCAGAACACTGCCGGTGACCGGTCCGGGGAGTGCCAATCCGCAGGCAACGATCAGTGCAAAGATTAACTGCTTCATGGTCGATCCGGAGGTCCAGCGAACCAGCGTGATGGAGCCCACGATTGCAGTGGCGGCCGACGCCAAGCTGATGACAAGTGACCAGATCATCTCCCAGCGATAGTCGAGCCAAGACTTCTTTAGTACACGCGCGACTTGATCGATTGAATAGTTTTGAGTCAGTTGCCCGTCCACGGTGTCAACGTAAAAACTAGCGCGAATGAAAACGTTGGCCGCTGGAACGGCGACCAATAATAGTAGCAGGAGCATACCGACCATTGTCGCAAGTCGGTTCGAACGAGTTGTAGTAGCAACGGTGTCGTTTTCGTTTGGTCGTCGCGAGTCCGCCAGTACGATAAACATTACCACGGTTGCGACGGCCAATAGGCTGACGTAGATCGCCGTCTTGGTGAATCCGACATTGATTTCGGTATCGATCGTCGCTGGCCAAACGCCGGGCCCGTTGCCGTTACCTAACGAGTAGCCTAGGTAAATTTGCTCGGCGAAGGTTTCAACTTGATATAAATCGACGACCGTAATTTCTCGGGAGCAAGTCACGATCACCCACAGCACAGATACCATTAACATGGGCCAAAGTCGCCAGAGGGTTACTGACAAGAACGTGGTCCAGCCATCGGCTTCTAGCGAGGCTTGTTTTTCGTAGATGCGATCCAGTTTGTTTTCGCAGAAATGCAGCAGCAAACCAATCTGCGGCGCGGCGATCAATCCATGAGTCCAGACGGCGGCCCACCAACCCGATAGTAATGGGGTCAGAACGTTTCCGCGAACGGTGGTAAGCCAGCCGAGTTTTCCGATGGCGGCGTCCCATCCGCTGACGTGAATCACCATCGGCAACATGGTTAATACCAAACATGCCAATGTCAGTAATCCTCCGATACGTCCGCCTTGGCGAATGACCCAGCGGATGGTCATGCCTAAGGGGATCGCGATCGCTGAGGAGGCGAGGCCTAGGCCGAGGGTTCGAGTCCAAACATCGCCTATGGCAAACGCCCCGGCTGTCAAAGTCAGGGCAACGAAGACCGCGGACAACGCCAACCAGACGGATGATGAGCGGTTGTTTGAGTCGTGGCCGGTTCGTTGCATGCGGTTATTTTAACCTAGGTAGGGTGCCATGTTTACGCGATCAGAAAAGATTAATTCTAGAAAGCCCCTCAATAAAACATGCTCACGGGACTTCTCCAAAACCATATCGGACGCGTAAGCATGCCAACACTCAGTAGAAACTCTTGCCCGAAGCCGTGAAGCATGGCACCCATTCGCCTGATAAAGAAACCTTAGCCTTGTTCGGCAAATAGATCGATCAAGTTGCCATCGGGATCGATGACGACTGCGTAGCGTTGTCCCCAGAAGGCGTCCCACGGTTCTTTGTGACTGTCGTAACCGGCAGCGATGACTTGACTGTGAAGATCGTCAACTTCGGCGGGGCTGTCGCAAAGCATGGCAAACCCCATGCGATGACCGGTTGGTTCGGGCCATTGGCCGTTGATTTTAACCATCAGTTCTTGGGTGTCCCAAGCCACGCGAAAGCCGGTCGGCGTTTTGAACTCCACGTGCTGCTGGTCATCCATCTCACTGGGAATATCCAGGCCGAGCAAACGATAGAACTTGAGTGCGGCGGACATGTCTTTGACGACGATGCCAAGTAAATCGGGAGTTGCCATCGGGTTTTCTAAACACGTAGATCCATATCGTAACGATCCAAAGGTATTACTTTTTCGTCATCGGTTTCGCATCGTGAGTTCGCAAATCAACATGCTTAGGGCGTTTGGCAACCATTGGCGATAAAGCCGAACCAAGTTGATTTTTCGCTTGATTCGAAGATCGCTGTACTTTCTCGGTCGCTCGGCCTACATACGTTAGGAAGCTATCGGCCCCTTCGAAGCCTTGTGCTTTTTCATCCCATTCGACGTGCCGCTTGATTGGATACCCACGTTTGATATCAAACACGATGTACCCGTCGGTCATTTGTTGCATGATGGTCGAGCGTATTTTTTCGCTTTTGATCGGTGTCAAAACTTCGGTGCGGAAGGTGATAAATGCGTTGTTGTTTTCGACTTTTGAAAGCTGGTAGTTGATTCGTGCTTTGAGGCGAATGTTCTTGGAATTTTCGTCGGTCGCATTCATAACCGTTGGCACATACCAGCGATGCCCCAACGAAATCGGCTTGTCAGGTAATGGTATAGTGACCTTGCCAGCCCCAAAGTTGCTTTCACTTAAGTCCGAATCTCGACCAATAATCTTGCCGTTTTTCTCTATTGAAAACACGGCGATCGTTTCGCCCACAAACTGTGCAATCGCTTGGTACTCCTCGGGTACCTTGGTGTCAGTTTTACTGTTGTACTTGATCGGTTCGTCGTCACCAATTTGTTGCCACATGTTGACGCTGGTCCATTTAAGCGCGAACGTCATGTTGCCGAGCGAGTCAACGTTTTTGACTTCCCATTGTTTCGCGGTTTTGCTGCGTGAGGTGGTGTTTTCTTCTTCGCCGCCCATGCGGGTTTGCGTTGATGCAACTTGATCAAACAAAAAATCAATCTTGTCGCCGGGCTTGAGTTTGTAGCGCAGTTCGTAAGTTTGTTTGTTATTGAAACGTTTGGCTGTTTGAGCGGCCTGGTTGGTTTCTGAATTACTGTCTTGGGCAAACGCGTCGGTGGCCAATGCGACAACAGCCAACGACATCACCAGCAATCTAATCAACATTACTTTTACTCGACTAAGGGAATTCGTACATTTGGTCCGAATGATACGGGTTTGGAGTCGGTTGAGGCAATGTCGGTTTCTGGCCGAAATGCTGGTTTGGGTAGGATGGGCTGGATCGTGGTGGGAGAGTGTTTATTCGGCTGGCCAGCGGGGGCGAGTGTTAAACCATAAACCGTTGCGGTACTTTTGGGCGTCTACGGGGCCGTTGATTCGCGTTTGTTCACGCTCGCCGGTCCAGCGATTGGCAGTACCGGATACGATTACTGCCGGAGTTCTCCCGTTGGTACTACTTTGTTGTTCAAACAATGTCAGCCAGCAGGCGACTTGGAAACGGTCTTGCGGGTAGACCGGCACGCCCAGCTGATCTAAAGACCATTGGTTGGGCGTCTGAAACTTCGGGTCTGGCCATCGCTGAACGGAAGTCGGAGGCATCGGCGACTGCGTCGTCGCGCGGCTGCTGCGAGGAGCATAGACTTCCCAAGCAATCCAGTGGTCAGCTTTGACGGGAAGTTCGAACCAAGGTGAAACAGCACAAGTGAGCGGGAAAAGGATAACGAACGTCGCCAGTATTCGCCCTAGCCAAATTAGCTCGGCCGGCTGCGATTGAGATTTTGGTATCTCGTTGTCCGGCTGGATCGAATCGCCTGCCTGTTGTGTGCGAGTGGTAAACAGCAGCCAAGCTTGTACGATGAACCAACCGTTCCAAGCCAGCACGCCCGGTTGATGGTTCAAACCCAACGGACCTAGGGCCAACAGCAGGCTCGCGTGTAATCCGATTGCCAGCCAACCGGCTGGGCGAGCTGTTTTGGGAAACAGTAGTAACAGTCCAATTATTAGCTCGGCTAACGGAAGGCAAAGCACTAGTGATACTTGGGCCCACTGTGGTAGCCCATCGGGTTCCAAGCCGACAAAGCCTGCCAACACGTCTAGCATTTGATCCCCGACGGTAAACACGAACTGATAGTCGAGTTTACTAATGGCTGAATACAAATAGATGCTGATGACGATTCGCCGCAGCCAAGTTAGGCAGGTTTTATTGGGTAAACACAGCACTAGACTACTGGTCACGATCAGGAGATACGCCCATGGTTGCAAACGATGTTGATTGAGCAGAACCAGCGGAACAATCGAAATTAAAAACAAACTGATCGCTGGTTTGGCCAGTCGGCCGCTGGTGAACAACATCGCGATCAATCCGATGCTCGTTCCCAGCAAAGCGACCCAGTCAACGAAGCCAGGGATGTCGACCAGCCAGCTGAAAAAAGGAATTTGCGGGAATTCGGTTTGAGGAGTCCAAAGCCGCCAAGTAATTGCCAACAGCAGCAAACCGAACCCGGCCATTGTTTTCCGCAGCCAAACCAATCGACTGCGGTCACTCATCATCGCTCCGCAGATCGATTTGACGGTTGGTTGATTCACCACCGGCTCGTAAAGCTTCGTCGACGATTTCTTCGGCCTTCATTCGCTTGCCCGAGGGCGGGTCAAAAATCAGTTTGCCGATATCGACGCCGGGGAATTGTTTTTCAAGCGGCCCCATCAGCGCGTCGAAGTCGACCATGCAGGCGCTGGACTTCATTACCGAATCGACCATCGCGATAAGTTGGTCTTTGGTTTTCTTCATGAGCGGAGGTTAGGGTTGGCAGGTGTTGTGTTTTGATGTTGAGATCTTAACCCGAAGTAGCGGATTGGTGCAGCGACAATTTTTTTGTCCAACGAAAACGAGGGCGAGTTCTTCAAAGGACAAATCAGTTTTTGCAACTGGTTACGGGGTACCGTTGCTACGAACTGGCTGGCGAGGCTGTTGTTGTCGTTTTGATTACGAATAGGCTGTTTCTGAGTCAAGTCGACGACAGATTTGCTTGGCAAGGCTCAAATTTTTTTGGAGGGCTTCTACGGCAGCGGTCTTACTTTGTTCGCGTTGGGGAAATGTTTTTTCACCGGGATTTCGTGGGTTTTGACGCTCGGATATAAGCTGAGGTTGATTTTTGTGGGAGCAAATTTGGTTGGCATTTGTTTGGCTAGCGGCACGGTGCTGAGTTTTGGCCTGCTGCTTGCTTTACTAGCAAACGTCAACCGACGAGCGGTTGAAAATGAGAACGCTTTAAATTTTTTTAACAGGGAACTAGTTATGAAAAACTCAATCGCCAGCATCGCTTTCGGCGTCGCAAT
>CAZKTR010000060.1:6983-12817 GCA_964555525.1 uncultured Pirellulaceae bacterium | reverse complement strand
CACTTCGTCGTCGGTAACGAAGAAGCTCAAGCAATGATTTTGGATTAGGTTGCGATAACGGTCAAACCGTTACCCTCTGAATCATTCGCAAGCTCATCAAACAAAACACACCGCCGGTCGTTTGAGTTCCTCAAACGAATACTGTACCTTTAACTCAAGTGAGACCAGTGACAGTTTTAACAATCAATGGGACATCCCCCAACCGCTAGTCGCGTGCTTCATCATCAATATTTTTAGGATCTAGTGTCCTTTGGACGTGCAGGTTCGATTCCTGTCACCCCCACTTCAACTAAAAGGGTTTCTATTCAGAAGAATAGAAACCCTTTTTTATTTACCAATGTAATTCTGCGGGCTGGCGTCTTAGGCCATTGCGGCGTTGGGGGGATCCTGCATCTAATCCTGATCCCAAACTTCCGCCTGCCTACTTCTTCGAGTCCAGCAACTGAGCAATTTCCTGCTCGACCTGAGGCAGTACATCTCCCTCGAGACTGAAGTCTTGTCCCCAGAGGCCTTCGTGGAAAACAGAACGGACGATTCCATCTTGATCAATGATAAAGGTTCTTGGCAGCGCCAGACCGCACCCGCGCTGAAATGCTTCATTACTGAGCGACTCGTCCTTCAGTAACGCCCAATCCACTTCTTGCTCATCAAACCATGTCGTTTTCCCAGACTCTAACGAAATGCTTGCCATCGTGAAGTCCGAACGATCACCAAATTTTTCGCTAATCTGCGTCAGAGCTGGCAGCATAACGTATTCAGACCCAGAACTGCGGTCCATAAAGTTCAGGAGGACCACTTTTCCTTTTTGGTCTCCCAATTCCCAAGTCCCTCCATCGAGATTCACATAGCTCACAACTGGAGCAGCTTTCCCGCAAAACGCAATGTGATCAGCTTGTTGTGAAACACTGACCGTGCAATAGACGAATGCTACAAACGCAGGAATTCCTACTATCGCAACGACGAGTGATTGAGCGGCAATGAAACCAAACCACTGCAGATCTGTTCTTATTTTGATTTTCTTCTCGCGCGGCGCGGGCAGTAACCGATCCCCCAAACACCCCAAAGAAACCGCAACTGCGTTGGCAATCACCAGAACAATAAAGTTGTTCACTGAAAGAATTCCAACGTATGCAAGTCCTGCCAACGCGACCGTCCACACGCACCACAGCGCCACAAAGCTATACAGTTTTAACCCCATTACTGTTTTGCCATTTGTCAGCCGATACCCCAACAGGCTGTATACAAATAGCACCAATGGGAGGGCTCCCAACGCCGAAAAATCTCCCGCGTCCCCACGCCCCAGCAACACGTTACCACTGGAGAGGATGGTCACCACTGGGCTCAGGAAAACAAAAAGCACGAAAAAGGTAAAAACGTAGCAAAATGCAGTTATCAATAAACTGACCAGTGTTACTGCCGCGATCTCAAGTCCGTCAACGCGCGATGGACAGGTTGTAATCGCAGAACGAACAGAATCAGCTGGAAGTGTTGATGGAGTATTCATACCCAAGGCTATGTCTAATTCTCTACCCTGGCATAGCCTGTCACTTCAATTAACTGGGGAATCTCCATCGAAATACAGGTTGTAACGGTACTACCTGTCTTGCTCCCAATCTGCCGCTTAGCTCGGGAACTGGGAACGCTTGAAAAGCCATTGCAAGGGAAGAACGGGGACAGGCAACAGTCTTGCCTTAACTATCCTGGAGTCTTAGTCGTCCTAAACTCTTTTGCGTCTTGCAATCGCAGCAGCGCGTCAGCAACTGAGTGGCGAGAGATTTCGTGGAAGTTCGCATCTGAATCTGCACCGAGAAATAAATACTCGCCATTGAAACCCGGTTGGAATGTGTTGGTGAGAGGCAGAATCATCAAGCCATGCTCGGCAAGGTTCAAGTCTTGCACAATGTCCGGACGTAGCAGGCTGATCGCATATGAAAAAGTTGTGAAATGAAAACCGGGAACGAGTTCTTCGGTGATCGTAGCACCACCAACAAACGGACGACGTTCGAGCAACACCGTTTTCATTCCGGCCTTGGCCAAATAGGCAGCGTTTACCAAACCGTTGTGCCCTTGGCAATGTCTACCCAGCCATGAGTCGCAGGGCGATATCCTAGGGTTACGAGAATCGAGAAGTGGTGGCTCCATAGGGTGGGTTTTTCAACAATTCCGCCGATGTTGTAAACATCAGCGGCGGTACCTTGATGAGGCTCTTGGTAGTGCCGTTAACATTCACGGAAGTGCATTGTTCATCGACGGTACGCCACCGAACAACTGCAGCTTCACTGACCGAGATGTAACTCTTTCGGGGGCGCTGGCCGATGGCAAATCGTCCATTTTAGAATTTGTCTGATTCTTGGAATATGCGGACATCCGAGCACCCCCATGCTGTGAACTAATGCAATAATGTCGCGCGCTGAATTACAGCATCAGCACAGATTGGTGCTGCCTAAGTTCTTCCAAAGTCGATTCCGCGGAGGAACAAACTGGCAGCTTTTTATGTTCGGGCAAGGCATTCTCCTGCCCATAGTTTAGATGAGAGAATTTGATGTTTCAAAAGAATATGGGATTTACCGCCACCAAGGCAATCTTGCCAGTGGCTATGTTGTGCGTGTTAAGCTTGTCCTTACAAGCCGTAGCGCAAGAGTATGGTTGGATCAGCCAACAACCGGCAATGACTTATACGTCTTCGGTTGCCAGTTACACACCAGCGGAGGCTGCACTGGTTACGTTTCCATCTTCCAACGTGATCAGTGCCCAGCCCATTTACCAATCGGCCCCCAGCTATAGTACTCCGCTGGCCTTCACTTCCCCAGCAACAACCTACTCGGCGCCAATTTATGCCTCGCCATCTACGCCTCAATTCAACTCGAACTCCAATGTTCAGCCAGGACTAGCGCAGTCGAAAGCCGCGCGGGCAGCCCAGATGGGGCTGCGTGGTCACCTTGGCGGCGGACTTGGCGGAGCGAGATACGAAGGCGTTGGTTGGTCAAACCAGTCACCGAGGGATGCGATCGAGCATTGCTGCTATTGGGGAACTCGTCCCACCGCCCAGATCGGTGTGTCCAAAGGGCAAGACGGTTGCTGGTACGCGTGCGTGCTTTATTACTAATTGAACCGCCTCGTTTTAACACGCGTTAGATAACTGAAAAGCCTCGCTGCAACCAATTGCAGCGGGGCTTTTTTGTTGCGTAGCTGGGCTCGCCAGAGTTCAGGGGCCTTCCCGAGCCGCACCCGAAGTCTGGCGACTCCGGCTACGCGGAGAGTCGAGCTAAGTAAAACGACTCTCCGAGTCGTTTCCAAACAGGTTTGCCAAGCTATTCAAAGCTTACGCAGACTGCTTCAGTAGTGCTTCGTAGGTAGATTTTGCCTTCGTGGATCGAAGGTGTCGACCAGCATTTGCCCTCGAGCACTTTGTTTCGGGAAAGTTCAGCGTATTTGTCGGGGGATGCCTCGACGATGACCAGTTCGCCGGCGTCCGAAAGCGCGACCAGTTTGTCGTTGACGAGGGTGCAGTTTCCGGGGCCAAAGTTTCTTTGTGACCACTTGATTTCGCCCGATAGTGGGTCGACGCATTGCATCGGTCCGCGTCCGTATTTCTTGAAGCTGAACATCCCGTACAGGTGACCTTCGTGGTAAACCGGCGTGCTCCAGTGGTTCATCAAGCGATTGGGTTTTTTCCAAAGAAGTTCGGATTGGTTGTTTTCGACTTTAAATAGCTTCGCGCCGACGCCGTAACCTGCGGAGCCATAAACGTGATTGTCAAACACAACCGGTGAGGCAGCGGTTGACGTTCGATAGTCAAACTCGTTGCGCCACAGCTCTTTGCCGTCTTCTGGGTTCAAAGCAATCATGCCCGATTGCATGAAGAAAATGATTTGTGGCTGGCCGTCGATTGAAGTCAAAGTTGGCGTCGCATGAGTCATCGTTTCGTTACCGTGCTTCCAGACGACGTCTCCGGACTTTTTGTCGAAGGCCAGCATCGACTGTTTTACTCCGCCGCCACAGACGTAAACCCGTGCGTCGTCAACGACGGGGCTGATCGCGTTTTGCCATTTGATATTTTTACCTTTAAATTCCGTTTTGATGTTGTGACGCCAAACTTCGTTTCCGGTTTCTAGTTCTAGGCAAACGAGATTCATGTGGGCGTCGTAAACGTATACCATCCCGTCATTGATGCTGGGGGTTGATCGAGGGCCATCGCCGCCCTTGTTGCCTTTTGCGCCTGCTGCGCCCCCGCCGTCGTACTTGTTGGAGCCGAGTTTTGTGCGCCAGAGTTCCAGGCCGGTTGCGCTATCGAGGGCGATGCAGACTTCTTGGTCGTTTTCAGATACGAGAGTAAGTGCTTTATTTTGGGCGAGTGAAAACGAGCTGAATCCTAAATTGGCGGTGACTTTCCAGTGAACTTTTAGTTTGCCTGATAAAGCCAAATCACTGGTGACCGTGCCGTCTCGATTGGGTCCGCGGTAGCTGTTCCATTGTTGGGCGTGGGCTGATGCGAGACTGAGACAGAGAACGATAGATGTTGTTAGGCAAAGATGGCGTAGGTTCATTCGTGGCTCCAAAGTGTAAAGTCAGTGGGCCTATGGTATCAAATATGTATATTGCCAGAAGGGCCTGTTAAAAAAGCAACAAACCACGGTTCCGAAGACGGAAACGTGGCTTGTTGAGTTTCTTAGGGTCGCGAGTTTTGGTTTACTCGGTCAAAATCGTTGGCAAGGTGTTTGCTATTTCTTCAAAGATGGCCACCAAATTGGAGCCGTCATTGTCATGATAACTCTGGCCTTGGCCGGCCTGTGCAACATCATCGAGTGATTGCGCTCCTGCTGACAAGGTTACCGTGTGGATAGTAACATTTGCTTTGTCAGTAATTTTCAGCCCGGCCTCTAGCGGAGAAAACTCGCCTGCATTGTTTTGGCCATCAGTAAGTACGACGATAGTTTTCGCAGCAAACGGACGAGCGATCGACGCTGTGTCATTGGGTCCTGGAAAAATTAGCGGTACCGCAGTAAGCAAGCCACTGCCAATCGCCGTTCCACCACCGGGCGTGAGAGTATGGAGTTCGCGACGAATATTTGCGTAGCTTCCGTTAATGACTGGCTGCCCACCGGCATCGTCGCTTGACCTTTGCAGTTCCCAATCAACTCGGGCTGAACTGTTAAAGGTTACTAGCGAGACCAGTTCTTCTTGATCGGTAACCTCAAGGACATTAAGGAACGCGTCGACGCCTTGAGCCTGCAAATCGCCGCGACTGAATCGCGGTGAACCAGGAACACCCGCGCGATATTCTTTCTCGTAGTCACGAGCGAAGATTGCCATGGGTTGAGTCAGATCGTCACGGTCCCCTTGGGGAAGCTGGTCGTCTTCGGGGTCAAAGTCGCTGTGTGCAGAATTGTTTTGGAAACTTTCGCTGTATTGTAGTCCAAGCGTATGATCTGGGTTAGTCGAGCGTTCTAGCTGATAAATCACGTTATCACTGAAATTGCGTTTGGCAACGTGATCCGTGGCATCGAGAAATTCTGATCCCGAAATTAGTCGCCATCTATTGCTGGAGTAGGGGCCATCCCAATGATCAGGAGTCGGCATGCCGTCTTCAACCCATTGAAATCGAAAATAGTCCGGCGAGTTTGGGTTAGAACTGTAGTAATATCTGCGAAACGTACGCCAGGAGGAGTAAAGATCCCAGAGGGTATCCTCAAGTAAGTCTGCGTTAAAATAATGAAGCATGGAACCGGAGCGATCCAGTACTAAAGCAACATCTCGATCTACTTGCGTTGCCACAGACCTTCGTGATGGCGAAAAACTGGTAGTGCTACCCGTATTCAATACACGAAACGGCA
>CAZKTR010000060.1:0-6883 GCA_964555525.1 uncultured Pirellulaceae bacterium | reverse complement strand
CTTCGTGATGGCGAAAAACTGGTAGTGCTACCCGTATTCAATACACGAAACGGCAGTTGCACGTCTAAGTTGGCAGACACGTGAAGACTGGAAGGCCTTGAAGCACCACTGGCCACTTCGCTGTCAGGGAGTTGCGTGTACTCATACATTCCGAAGCCGTTGTTGCCTCGAATAGAGCGACCGAAGCCGATCTCGATATCGCTACCACTTCCTTGCCCGCCGACGGATAACTGCCTACCAAGGATTCTATTGATTCCAGCCAATTCTTCGGCCTTATCAATTCCTGCTTCAATCGCGAGATCTCGCCTTTCTTGAAGTGTCTTGCCAGTGCCATCTTCTTGCGAAACGCTCATCGCTCGACCGCCTGCATGGGCAGCACAGTCAGTGGCAATCTTCATTTCCGTAGAAACGACCTGCATGTATGCAAGGTTGATCGCAAATCCGCAAAATATCAGTAGCACTGGCAGCAGGATTGCAAACAGGGGGATCACTGCGCCGCGGCGATTGGACAGTTTCGAAGTTTTGTGTCTTGTGTTTAACATCTTATTCCCCAGATTTTAAAATACACACGTTTTTGTTAAATCTTAGTTAGTGTTTGCAGCGTTGAAGAGGCCAGCGTAACGTTCGGTTCGCATTGACATGCGAGCTCGAATTGTACGGTCTCCAAACATGCTCCCAGGCAGCACAAAAGTATTTCCAGCCATTGGTATTTCAATCTCGGCTTCTACCGTTGCAGTATCGAAACCCAACTGGCCAATGACATTGCCATCGGAATCGACTGATCCATCGACGCCGTTAATTAAAATGGTTGCCTGTACGTCACCGAGGCGGTTCAGAACGGTTTGTGCTCTTTGACGGCCATCTTCGATCGAAGCACCTTCGGTCATTATGAAACGGCAAGTCTCATAGCAGGCGTTGTGAGCTGTGTTGCGTAGGGTACAAAGCCTAGCAAACTCAACGCATATGACGATGACGATGATGAATGACGGAGCGACCATCGCAAATTCAACTGCAGTCGCGCCGGTGCGGTCGTTGCGCCGACGCCTGCGGCGATTTCGAATTGGGTTTAGCTTTGAGAACATGGCTTTGTGATTTGTTCAAGTTTGTCGGACGGGTTTGGTTGTACTTGTCGCGGGTTATTCATCAAATTCACGAACCATCGTGACGCTGGAATTGACCGATCGATTGACTAGGTTGTCGAAGATGAAAATTGAATTGCCAGCAGTGGGAGCTATGATCTGAACGGAGATCGTGTCAAGCGAATTTAACGAATCGTAATTATCAGGGGTAAGAATGACAGTCGCCCCAGTCACGCCTCGATCAGCCAGTACTTCAGTCGCTCGGGCTCGGACGTCATCCGCCGTTGATCTTCGGCGAGTGCCAACGCGGCAGGCCTCGAAACTGCAAATCGAAAGTGATTCTCGTAGGTACAGTCCAGCGGTGATTTCTAGTGTGCCCAGCATCAATATTAGGATCAGTGGAAAGCAGATCGCCGCTTCAACGACAGCCGCACCGGAGCGTTGGGTGCGTGAACCGAACCTTTTTCGACGGGTTGTGGCGCGTCGTTTCGAGGGGTGATTTTTGCTTGGTTTTTGATAAAACATTGAACTAATGCTTAGTTTACAAGTGACTAGTAATCTGCTGTGTAGTAACAACTAGATGCGCTGTGTGCCAAAGAAGTTGCTATAGGAAACCTATGTCAAATGGAGGGAGAAGAAGAAAGAATTTGGTATTTTCAGCTAATTTAGGGGGAGTGTGGGGTGGCGCACAGCTTTATTAGCTGGAATCGCTACAGTCCATATAATCCTCCAAATCACGGTTAGCTGGGCAATTTCCGTGCTTGCCACTATTAAGGTAATCGGTATACTGCCGTCTGCGTGTTGGTGACTTGTCGCAATTCGGCGATGGGTTAAAGGGAATCCAGTGAAAATCTGGAACGGCCCCGCCGCTGTAACCGATTGTCTCGTTTCATTCTTTAGCCATTGCTGCTGAATCTGGGATTCAAAAGGACTTGTCTACAAGGCTTGCCTCTTGAACGTGCTGTTTGCTTTTTTAATAAGCGAACGTTGATTCGGTGGTGAGAAGGCGAAACGTATGATCCTATCATCAGTTTTGATTGGGTCTGTTCGGGAGTCAGAATACCTGCCAATAACGCCTGTCTGCCGGTTCTGCGAGGGACGAACCTAAGACCTGAGAGCGAAATGAATATTTCCCAATTTTTGGTATTGCGCTACCGTTGCGCTTGTGGTCGGAAGTTTGCAAAACCCCATGGTTTTACGTTAGTAGAACTACTGGTGGTCATCGCCATTATCGGCATTTTGGTCGGTATGTTGTTACCTGCAGTGCAAGCGGTTCGCGAGGCTGCTCGGCGGACGCAGTGTGCCAATAATTTGCGACAGATCGGCTTGGCGTTGCACAACCACCACTCGGCACTGCAAGAATTTCCCATCGGTACGGTCGAATGGCGTGCGGGTTCTGATACGAATCAACGCCAGTTGGCTTGGAGTGCTTATTTGCTGCCCTATCTGGAGCAGCAAAATGTATCGGATCAGCTAGATTTAACGCAGGCTTTTGATGCTGCCGACAATCAATTGGCGGCAGCGACTGTTTTGTCGGTCTATCTGTGCCCGAGTACCATCCGTGAAACCGACCAACCCGATGGTCGAGGGGCTTGTGATTATGGCGGAATCTTTGGCGAGCGAATAAGCAGCCCAAATAATCCAGCCAAGGGCACGATGTTGATCGATCAGGTCGTTCGTATCCGCGATATCACCGATGGTACATCCAATACCTTAATCGTGTCCGAAGACAGTATGTCGCCGGACGCTCAGTGGATTAATGGTCGGAATATTTTTGATCAAGCGTTTCCGATCAACCAAGCTCCAGGCTTCGAAAATGATATTCGCAGCGAACATCCGCAAGGAGCTAACGGCGTGTTTTGTGATGGCAGTGTCCGTTTTTTGAACGAGGCAATTGACAATGAAACACTGGCGGCGATTTGTACGCGAGCTCTTGGTGAAGTCGTTGGTGACTTTTAGTGCCCGCTTTGTTTATTAACTTTACAACTACGATATTGGTTACTCTTTAAGAAAAAATATGAAAATTACATTAACCCACTCGCTGATTTTCAGTGTTTTAATATTCTGCCTTCCGACCCTTTTGACAGCGCAGGTTGTCGTCGATTTTGAGGACGTTGATTTGTCGATGCCAGACAGTTTCATCGCGTCGTCATTTGAGAGTGGAGGTGTTACTTTCAGTGGGCAGATCGCTAACTATGGAATTTACGAAGGCTATGTTGCAAGCAATGCAACGGTGAATCAAGACCTAATGATTTCGCCGGGTGCGTTATTTGGTGAAGATGACTTTGAATTGAATCAGTACTCAGCTTTCGTGCCTGAGAATGGGGCGACTTCCAATTATGGCGTGCTGGTATTCAATAATTCCGAAGCTCCGCGGACTGCATTCAGAGGAACTGTTTCCGCGCCATCGGGAACTCAGTTTCAAAGTATCAATGTCGCCAACACGACTTTTGCGGCTCATAGCATTTTGGAGGGAGATGGATTTTCGGATCCTTTCGATGACAACGATGAGTTTACGTTATTCATCAGAGGGCGTCGGAATGGGGTTGTTACCGGAGAGGTTGGATTTACGCTAGCTGATGGCCGAAACGTGGTTGATGAGTTTACCGAGGTCTCGTTGGAGCCGTTGGGCGGAGCGGATGAGATTTCGTTTTCGCTAAGTTCGACCAGCTCAGGAGGCTATGGTTTAAATACACCAACGTTTATTGCAATTGATGATTTGACATTTGCTGTTGCGGAGCCAGGATTACTAGGTGATGTTAATCTGGACGATACTGTTGACTTTCTCGATATTTCGCCATTAATTCTAGTTTTGTCCAGTGGAGCGTTTCAGGCCGAAGCGGATATCGACCAGAATGGCGAGGTCAACTTCTTGGATATCGCGCCCTTCATCCAAGTCTTAAGCGATAAGTAAGGCTGCTCGCCCAGTTCACAGGCAATCTTTGGGCTGGGCGGATTGACGGTATTGCTGCGGCGACGAAAATCTTAGGACTTTCAAAGTTGCCCAGTTCGAATGTGAAGCGAATGCCAGATAAATCCCAAGTTTCTATTTCGAATGTTCGGTCAGACATCGCGCTGCTGACTTTAGAGGCAGGCGATGATGGGCGAGTAAACTTAGGCGATACGTTGCTGGAAGAAGTTGATCGAGCGATGGAAACGTTGGCCTCGCAAACCGGTTTGGCGGGAGTCATCGTTCGCTCTTCCGGGCGGTTATCGTTTGCGCAGGCCTGGGATATCGATGGACTGCAAGAGCGTTTCGACTGGGATGATCAACAGATTATTCGCTATAGCCAACGCGGCCGAGCCGTGTTGGCTCGGCTAAGCCGCTGTCCATTTCCGACGGTGGCGTTGATCGAAAATGATTGTTTGGGGGCGGCGTTAGAGCTGACTTTGTGGACCGATTATCGGTTGGCAATCGACAGCGTATCGGTTGGGGTGCCACAGGTTAGCATCGGTTTGACGCCGGGATGGGGTGGAACTTCTTTGCTGCCACGAATTGTCGGCTTGGAAGCCGCGACGGACTTGATCACTAGCGGGCGTTTGATTGATGCTCGAGAAGCTTTGAAGATTGAATTGGTCGATGAAGTTTGCGATGCCGAAGTGATCTTGGAGCGAGCGTCGATATTGATTGACCGAGTCGGCGTTTCGAAAGCCTTTGTCAAAAAACGAAAAATGTTGACCGGCCCGGCGCCCGGGATTACGCCGGAAACTTGGCAAGAGATTGCTGATCCTATTGCAAAGGAATTTGGTCGGCGGATTGTTGGCAACATGGAGGTGTTTCCGTTTGCTCCTACGGTCGTGCTTGAGCATTTGACACGAACTTGCGCTTCACCGATCAAAGTCGCTTGGCAATCTGAATCGGCCGCGCTTGCGCAAGTATGGGGATCGCCGGCCAACCGAGGGCTAACGCATTATCAGTCAGCTTTGCAGCACAATGCGGTCAAGCCGGGATTGGTCGATCTAAGTTTGCCAGCAACTTCGGTCACTGCGGTGGGGATCGTGGGAGCGGGGTTGATGGGCGGATCGATCGCGAAAATTTGCTATGCCGCGGGTTTGTCGGTGTGGTTATTGGACGCTGACGGCGATTTGGCAGCCAGCGTGGTCAAGCAAATTGCCGCAGATTCGACAACTTCGACGGGGCGAATTCAGTTTGCTAAAACGTACGATCAGTTTGCCGACTGCGACCTTGTGCTTGAGTCGGTCGTGGAGACGTTGGACGTCAAGAAAATCGTGTTGCAGCGAATTGAGTCGGCGGTGTCTGCGGATGCGATCATCGCAACCAACACATCCGCGATACCGATCGAAAAATTGGCGGCGAATTTGGAGCATCCAAGACGATTCTGTGGGATTCACTTTTGTCATCCGGAGTTGATGGCGTTAGTTGAAGTGGTGTGTGGCCCTGCGACTTCGCCAGAAACAGTATGTTCGGCGGTGGGCTTTGTTCAGGCAATAAAAAAAATTCCGATTGCGATGCGGGATAGCCCTGGGTTTGTTGTGAACCGGTTGTTGGCGGCGTTGTTGAACGCGTCGTTGGATTTATTTGTTGGTGGCGTTGAAATTCAACAGATTGATACGGCAATGCGAGAGTTTGGTTTCTTGGGTGGCCCGTTTGAGATCATTGACGTGATCGGCGTTGATACTTGCATGTATGCTGGGCGGACGATGTGGGAGGCGGGGGTCGAGTGTGTTTCGCTGTCGCCGATTCTTCCCAAGCTCATGAAGAATAAGCGGCTGGGGCGGAAGTCGGGCGCGGGTTTCTATGTGTATCCCGACGGCGATAAAGTTCCAGTTTGGGATCCAGCGGTGGGGGATTTAATAGATGGCTACCGTAGTGAAACTAGTAGCGAGTTCGACGAAGCCGAGATTCAGCAGCAAATTTTGAATGCCGTGGCGGCAGAAGCTAATTTGATTTTGGACAAACAGATTGTCGGTAGTCGATACGATATCGATTTATGTATCGTGAATGGGTTTTCGTTCCCAAAGCACCGTGGCGGGATTTTGTATTGGCAGCAAGTTAGTGCCGGTTAGTGGTCATTCATAAACGGTGATTTCGGAATCGTTGAAGTTTATCGTTGTCACTTTAACGCGGGTTGAATTGCGGCTGACTTCTGATACTAAAACAACTTTCAGATCCGGCCGGTTTTTGCAAAAGGCAAAAACTTCGTCTGGCTTCATGACAAAAAACGCGGTGGCCAAAGCATCCGACACCGCCGCCGAAGGGGAAACCACGGTTGTCGACAAAAAATGATTCGTTGGCCAGCCCGATCGTGGGTCGATGATGTGTCCGTATCGCTTGCCGCGGTGAAAGAAGCCTTGTCGAGCCGTTCCTGAAGTGCCGAGGGCTTGATTGCGTAGTTGAATTTCAGCTAACCGCACGCCGGCTGCCGTAGGGTGGCTAATTCCGACTCGCCAGCAACGTTGTTCTGCAGGTTCGCCAGCGACCGGTTCGCCGCTTCCCCCCCGAGCCAATACGCTGCTTTGTCCGCCGTGGATGACGAAGTCGTAGATCGAGTGTTGTGCGAACAGGTCTGCTACGCGATCGAGCGAGTAGCCTTTGCCGATACCGCCGAGATTGATTTTGACATCTGTTTGCGTGATCGATAGTTTTTGATTCGCTTCGTCAATGACCAAGAAATCACTTCCGACCAATTTGAGTACCGAAGCAATTTTGTCTTCTGGCGGAACGGCTCCTTTTCGTGATTCGAAACCCCACAGCTGGCTGAGCTGCCCCGAGGTAACGTCGAACGCGCCGCCGGTGTCTTGGTGGATTTGTTTTGCCATACGAAGTAACTCAAGTAAGCCTG
>CAZKTR010000059.1:0-13148 GCA_964555525.1 uncultured Pirellulaceae bacterium | reverse complement strand
TATTGAAGACCAAGTACTCGCCCGAGGGATGATAAAACGGAGCCCAACTCATCTTTTTCATATTTGTGATCGTTCGCTGTTGGCTTCCGTCGATGTTCATCGTCATGATCTCGGCACGTAAGCCGTTCTCAGAAAACCGCCTCCAACAGATTTTTTTTCCATCTGGCGAAAAGAACGGACCGCCGTCGTAGCCTGGGGCTTGGGTGAGTTGGCGAACGTTGGTCCCATCAGCGTCCATGATGAAAATGTCCATCATGTAGGCCGGATCAACGCCAAACATCTTCTGTTCGCGTTCGGTCAACTTTTTGCTGTATGCGTTTCGATTCGAGGCAAAGGCAATCTGCTTACCATCGGGGGAGTAACTTCCTTCGGCGTCGTACCCCTTGGCATTGGTCAGTCGCTTGTACGTTTTTGCCGTACGATCGTAGGCATACAGTTCGTAGTTTTCGTCGTAGTCCCAACTGTACCGACGCGACTGTCCGGACTCGCGAAATTCTAGTTCGGCTTTTTGTTTCTTCCGGGCTTCAGGATCTTCGTGGGTACTGGCCAATAGCACGCGGTTATTGTCGGGGTGAATCCAACCGCAAGTTGTCTTGCCGTGTCCCGGCGAGACGTTTTCAATATCGCCGGTTGTGAAGTCCAACAAATACATTTGGTAGAATGGATTGTCAGCCCGACGCTCGGACTGAAAAACCATCAGCGAAGCGTCACTGCTAAAATAGCCTTCACCGGCTCGTTTACCTTCAAAAGTGACCTGCCGAACGCCCGACAAGAACTGCTCTTCAACTGAAGACTCTTCGTCAGCACTCACGTCGGTACCATCGACGACTTGCGAGTTGGCTTGTTTGATTTCGGCGAAACAAAGCAGGATCAGTAGCGAAGACCAACCGAGCACACAAAGGACTGAATGAGTGATTTTTAGCATTGCGAGCAAAACAATCGAAGAATTAGCTTGTTTTAAAATTGGTTTGTTTTAGAGAACCAGTTACCTTACGTTTTAGCCAGCCCAACCGAACTGCCTACCACAAGGATTTTCTACGTCAATAATACCGTGTTAAACGGAATCATATAATTGCCAGTAGCGAACCAAATTACAAAACTACCACGACTTCTGTAAAATCTTCTCACCTCAATCAACTCAAGTACAGCAATAACGACCTCGCTATGAGCACTTCAGACACTAGCCACCAACCAAAGCCCTGCGAAGATCGTTCGCAACAGGATTCAATGGCGCGACGAGGCTTTTTGAAATCGAGTGCGGCAGTGGCTGCGATTCCTTATTTTGCTTGGAGTCAACCAGCGTTTGCGAACATCGCCAAAAACGATCGCCCGAGGATCGGCTGTATCGGCGTTGGTGGTATGGGCCGAGGCGACGCCAAACAGCATGCCAAGTTTGGTGACATCGTAGCAATTTGTGATGTCGACCAGAAACACGTTGACAAGTCCGTTAAAAACCCAACCATCGGCAACGGCAAAGCCGACGGATACTCCGACTACCGAAAAGTGCTTGAGCGCGACGACATCGACGTTGTCAGCATCGTGACTCCTGACCACTGGCACGTTAAACAAGCCATCGAAGCGCTCGAAGCAGGCAAACATGTCTTTTGCCAGAAACCGCTTACGCTAACTTTGGAACAGAATAAGTTAATCCATGCGGCGTGTGAAAAACACAAAGACCTCATCTTCTTCGTTGGCACTCAGCAACGCAGTTCCAGTAATCGATTCTTGCGAGCGGTCAACATGGTTCGCAAAGGGCTACTCGGTGACATCAAAAAAGTCACTGTCGGAATCGACGGTGGCCAAGTCGGTGGCCCTTTCGGTGTTTCAAAGCCTCCCGCACATTTCAACTGGGACATGTGGCAAGGCCCTGCCGCTGCAGTCCAATACCGCAAGCAACGTGCTCACCGTACTTACCGCTGGTGGTACGAGTACTCTGGCGGCAAGTTCACTGACTGGGGAGCCCACCACGTGGACATTGCCACTTGGGCGCTGGGCAAAAACGGGCCAGGGCAGGGGCCGGTTTCAATCGATGGCACCGACGCCAAGCACCCCGTCGAACTTAAGGACGGCTACCCGCTTGTTGATGATTCTTTTAACACCTCGCACGACTTCAATATCGTGTGCACCTACGCCGATGGATTGGAGATGAACATCACCAGCCGAACTGACAATGGAATTTTATTCGAGGGCACCAAAGGACGGATGTTCGTCAACCGCAGAAAAATCAGCGGCAAGCCAATCGAAGAGCATTGGGACAAAGATAAATATTCTCAAGAAGACCGAGTCGAATTCTATAAAGGCAAACCTTTTGAAGGCCACAAAAACAACTTCTACCGTTGCATCGCAGAAGGTGGTCTACCAGTATCCGACGTTTACTCACACTTGAACATGCTAAACATTTGCCACCTGTCGGCAATCGCTGCTCGACTGGGCCGCAAACTCCAGTGGGACCCGAAAACCGAACTCATCGTCGGCGACGACCAAGCTGCAGCAATGGCCAGCCGAAAATCACGGCCGGGATTCGAAATCGCGTCGGTTTAAAACACGGCTACAAACTAAGCAGCTCGATTTTGTTTCTTCTGCTGCTTCCGAAGCTTGCGACGCTGAGCCTTAGACATCTTGATGATGCCCGGATCTTGCTCATCAGCTTGCTCGGGCGTTTTCTGAATCCGAGTTGCGGCGGCAAGCTGCTTGAGCCTTTCTGACGCGGAAACTGAAATCTGCTTGACTGGAGGATCCACCGACTTCTCTTCCGCGGGTGCTGCAACGGACGGTTCTTTGGCCGGTTCAGGCTTTGCCACTGGTTTGGTTGCTGTTTTCTTAGCCTTACTTGTTTTGGCTACTTTCGGCTTACTGGCAGCGGGGGCCTTTTTGGTCGTCTTGCGACGCGGCTTCTTCGGTTCAGTAGCTGCAGGCGCCAAATCATCGGTACTTTCTTCTGCTGCGTTGCGACTGACACGTTCTCGGCGAGCATTCGTGCGTTCGCGAAGCGGACGAAACGGAAGGGTTTGTTTAGTCTTGATTTGCTTCGGTTTTGAATGAATAAATCCATTCGAACGCAAGAAAACGAAACGGACGTAAGTCAAGTTTGCCAGCAATGTCGCCATGGCAGCAACCAATATCCCGTTGCCCAGTGCTAAATTTTGAACCGTAGCTTGGTTCAACTCTGGAACGAAAGCCGACAAAATCTCTGGCGTCCCCCAACCTACACAGATTGCAAGCCACGCCAAACTTGCCCATGCGACCGTCCCTAGCGAACTGCGGACTTCCATCAGGTAACGAATCAGTAGCAGGCTTACCAAAAAGACTCCAAGCGCCAGCGGCAACCACTGCACTGAAAAGCCTCGACCACTTACTGCGATGAAGATGTTTTGGGAAATTGATATCAATGGCAGGACGCAACCCAAACTCGCGATCGCGAAAGCTGGAAACAACCAACCCCAGACTCGATAGGTTCCTTCATAATCATCACAGCGATGCTGACGGAGTGTATAGATCTGCAAACACAGCGCAGCAGCAACGGCAAAGAAAATCGTCGACAAATAGGTCGTCAAGGAGCTTGGCCCCGTGATGGATAACGCTTCCACACCATCACGCCCAATTACCGAAATCCAATTTGGCGAAAAGGCCGCCAACAAGTTAACGCTCGCAAGTAAGACCACAAAAACAACGATACTCAACGAGTATGCCAGCGGTCGCTTTGGAATGAGATCGGTCACCTTGCGCTGATGTCGCCTCATGGCTCCGATAGAGTACGCCTTACGAACATCGGTTAGTACCGGTTCCTCAGCGGTTGACTGCTTTTTACTTTTTTTAGTTGCAACACTGGCGCCTCCAACTTGTGACTTGGAGTCAACCAGTAAGCGGCGACGACGATCTGTTTTTCGATTGAGTACCATAAATCTAGAGTTAGATAGTGCCGATAAGGATACGCTTGTAATATCGGCTATCGAATTGGCAAACTGAGGTCATCATTTCGCAGCTTGTTTTTTGCCACTCCGATTCATTGCTAGCAGTACTCCGCCACTACAAAAAGAGGGGCCACGGAGGCTTTCAGCCACGAAGATCACTAGGCGTCGATCGTACTCCTGTACAACTGACAGATACGAAAGCATCAATTTGGAACAATCATTACGACCGGTTCAATTCAGATATTCCAACAATTGGCTTGGTTCTTTTCGCTTGAGCTACTCAATCTAGAGCAGAACATCACCGACATCTAAAGATGCGCCCTAAGCTTTTAAAGAGACGGAGAATTCTGCCACCACCCAAACAACGCCCCCTGATCAGCTTTTCCGGCATACATAGTTTCATGGATTCACAGACAAAGATACGTCAAGACGAAGCAGTTGTCTTTCGACAAATCTTGCTTAACACGATGACCGATGGTGCGGTATTTTTAGACCGCAACCTACGAGTAACTGCGTGGAATCGCCACCTAGAGAAAATGACGGGCTTAGCTGCCAAAAACCTCCTTAATCAAAAGTACAACATTTCGATGCTCGGTTTCAAAGACCCTGTATCAAGCAAGCCAATTCCCGAAGCCAAAGACCCAATCGCATTGCTTTTGAAAACCTTAGACACCGTCAAAGGTGCCTATCGAATTGCTGGCTGCAACGGGCATGAACTTAGCATTAAGCTTACCGGCTCCCCAGTAATCGACGCCGAGGGACAGTTCATTGGCTGCATTCTGTTAATTCACGACGACTCAGCCCAACTGAACTTAAAACGTCAACTCAAAGATCTGCACGCGTTCTCAATACTTGACCCGCTAACTCAAGTCGCCAATCGAGCGGCATTTGAGCGGGCAATGGAGATGTCATTTCACAACCGAGAACATTCGGATGAGAAATTTAGCTTGATTGTTTCCGACATCGACTTCTTCAAACAAATCAACGACAACTACAACCACCACATCGGCGATCAAGCCTTGGTGGCGTTCTCACAAATCCTGAAGAATTTTGTCAGCGACCAAGATGTCTTGGCAAGGTTCGGCGGCGAAGAATTCGTGATCTTATGCCACAATAGTGATCTAAAAACCGCTGCCCTACGAGCCGAAGAAATTCGCAAACAGCTAAACCAAACTCCGATGTCAATGCTCGATGGAAAGTGCATTACTGCCAGCTTCGGCGTATCTGAATTGCTTCCAGGCGACTCGCCGACCGATCTTTTCGTTCGTGCCGACACTGCTCTGATTCAAGCTAAAGAAGCGGGCAGGAACCGGGTCATTACCAGTTCACCCAATCAATCAGTCAATCCCACAGCCCACGATTCGGCTCGAGATTTGGCCTGCGGAATTTCTTGGCCTTCGCTAAAAGGCGAGGCACTTATTTGCGACAAGTTTAAGACCCGTACTCCAATCCCTGTATTGGTGGAAAAACTCCGTGGATTCATTGTCGAAATGGACGCTGAAATTCGAAACGTTGAGGCCAACCATGCTGTAATGACCTTAGAATTTGAGGACCGAAACGACTACTCTCGCAAAGGTCGTTTCGAAGTTCGAATTGATTTCGTTGAAGACCTCGAAGGAGAGAAGTCAGAAAAACACGGTCGCCGAACTTACACTTTCCTGCGAATCACAATTCGACTGGCAAAACGAAAATGGTTCAGCACTAACGTCCCCGATCTCGCAACTGATCTGCTGAACGAGATCCGCAGTTACTTTATGATCACCAGTGACGCTGATATCGTACAAGCCATCATACCCGCGACCGAACCCAAAGCTCGCTGATCGCGGCAAACAGCAAAGCGACTGCCACTCTTCAGGAAAAACAAGTCAACCAGGTGTTCATTCCTCAAATGGTTAGTTGGCTCGTGCTTCAATCCACCGTCTGGCGACAGCCTAGCGTTTGCAGATTGAGCCATTTCTTTTTCAACCCAAGATGCATTTTTTCTGGCTAATTCTAAGCTTGAAAGGAAGCTTCGTTATTTCTCATTGGTTTGAACGGTATTTACCGCTAATTGTCAGACACAGCCCAATTCGTTATGATGTTGGGCTGTTTCAAACATCAAAAACAAATTTCACAAGTATATTCACGAAGAGAAAACCATGCCTTATTCACTACCTGAACTGCCATATGCCCACGACGCTTTGGCTCCACACATTGACGCCAAAACGATGGAAATCCATCACGGCAAACACCACAACGGGTACGTCACCAAGCTAAACGCTGCCTTGGAAGGCACGGACTTGGATTCAAAATCTGTAGAAGAATTGATTAGCGACCTTTCCGTTGTCCCAGAAGCCAAGCGCGGGGCGGTTCGCAACAACGGCGGCGGTCACGCAAACCATAGCCTGTTCTGGAGCGTCTTGAGTGCTGACGGTGGCGGCGAGCCAACTGGTGCGTTGGGCGATGCGATCAAAGCAACGTTCGGCAGCTTCGACGATTTTAAATCACAGTTCAGCACTGCCGCTGGAACTCGCTTCGGTAGCGGCTGGGCTTGGCTTTCAGTCGATGGTGGTAAACTAGTCATCGAAAGCACACCCAACCAAGACAGCCCACTGATGGAAGGCCGCACACCCATCCTTGGTTTGGATGTCTGGGAACACGCCTACTACCTGAACTATCAAAACCGCCGCCCAGATTACGTGGGGGCGTTCTTCAACTTGATCAACTGGAACGCTGTTAGCGAACGTTACGCGGCGGCAACTGCCTAAGTACTGTATGCATGCAGTGCCAACATTAAACACAAAAAGGCTCGTCGAAATCGACGAGCCTTTTTTATTTTGCATTTGGTTACTGACCAGATACCTATCGCAAAGGAGTTGTGCTGCCAGGAGTGAAACTACTGCTACCAGAAAGTATCGCAGATGGTATCAATACCTCCGACGCTGAACTACCAATGCGACTGGCTTGCGGTATATCCGAAGAATTCGAATTCACAGGAGTTTCAACATTGGCTTGTGAAACTCGGTTTTGAAATTCATTCGCTGAATTAAACCCAACTTGTCCAACGGCTCCTTTCGGTTTTTGGGTACTACCAAAACCGCCATAGGGAGTTGTTGGATAAAACGAGTTAGAACCGGCAGCGGGATTCGAGTTGTAAGTTGGCGTACTCGGCGCCGGTGGTCGTGATGTCGCAGGCGAAAACGTTTGACCTTGGTTAGCCACTGGCGATCCGGCGTTTGGATTAAACGCATTGCTGACGCGATCCAGCGGAAGCACAACGCCTTCGATAGTGTTTTGAGCTGCTCGCTGAACCGGTTGTCGGACCGCAGGCGATTGCTTGGCGGCAGCCACCTGAGCTTTCAACAGAGCGATCTGACGCTTTGCTTCTTCAACTTCCGAACGCATTTGCGAAACAGCATCCCGATCAGACCCACCAAATAAATTCGCAGCCAAAGCGTTGGGCTTGCTAAGCTGAAGCAAAGGGCTGCTGTTATTAGGTTGCAACGCAGGTTGCTTGACTGCTGAGCTAGTTTGCGCCGAGCGTTGGGGAATCAAACCACCGTCAGCACCAATTTTTGGGAAAGGCTGGCTAATCAATTCCTTCGTGCGATCAGAAACCCCCGCCAACGTGTTTAACTGCTTATTTGTCGCCTTCAAAGCGCCCGACTTAAACGCGTCCGATTTCGTTGTTGCTTTTTTCTGAGCAGCAAGTAAACGTTGTTCGAATTCAGTCTTCACACCGTTAGCACCGCTCGAATTAGCAATGTCTTGAGCCTGACTACTGATCCTCGAAGCAGCCGACCGCAAGCGCCCTTGTGCATCATAAAGCGACCGCTTTCCAGAATCGGCGATATCGGCAGAGGCCGTTTTGACATTATCAAATGTGTCGGATTTTGGTGAGAAGTTTCCGCCACCAATGCCTCCCAACCCCTTAACCTTATCGACTGCTTTTGAGACTGGCGCTGCTACGAACGAGTTGTCTCCGCCACCAAACGAGCTAGCCGTGGACTTAGCAGTCGCCCCCCCGGGGGACTGCAAATTAGTTGCTGAACTCATTGCAGCGCGAAAATCTTGCTGGGCACTTGAGAGCTGACTTGAGGTAGCAGCTTTCGCATCGCTAAGTCGATTTTTCAAGCTTTCTGTATTTATATTGAATTGGTTCTCTGCTTTAGCCAGCCGCTCATCGCCACCAAGGTCATCCAGCTTGTAGGGTTTGCGCACTGGCTTGATTTCCGTTTTTTCGAAACTGGCCTTTGCTGTCGCAACACCGTTTGAAGCAAGTTCGCTGACTTTCTGCGCTGAATCTTTGATACGTATTCCATACTGGTCAAATTCCGCAGCCGTTGACCGAGTCGCACTTCCCTTGTCGGCAACCCGAGTTTCAGCAGGACCGCCGAAACGAGACGGATCAAAATGCCTTGCCGGTGGCGGTGGTAATTCACTATCTTCACCCTTTTTCCAAAAGGCGAGCGATGGGAGCTTCGGTAACGTTGGAAGCTGCGGTTTCTCGAACTCCACCGACTTGCAACCCAAAGCGGTTACGAATCCGAAGCACAAAAGTAAAGTTAGCGTTGTTTTTGATGCCTTCAACGACATTGGTATACCTGTAGAAATAAACCTCAACGAACCAAAAGTGGCTTATGGAAACTTGGCAACTAACCAAAAACCACTCGGACCTTGCAGAATTGTCGGGAGAGTAGGAGGATCGCCACGCCGAGTCAACATCGGTTAAAACCCAATTTCTAAGGATTTCTATACATTTCTAACAAGTGATAGCAATTTTTTTGCTGCCGCAGCGAAACCTACCTATTGAAACATCACAAAACCCTACAAACGAACAAGAACTCCAATTCACTCTCGTTTTAACTCCCTGACCGTAAAGCCCAATTGTGGTTTGCAATATGCCATTAGAGCCGCTGTTAAAAATCCCACGGATAATTCCACCCGATGCCGTGAAGCTCAAGACGCTCCTAAAAGCTCCACCCACAGAATTCTCCGTGCGTTTACTTAAATTTTCAAATGGACATTGTGGCAATGCGAGTGCAGCAACTAGACTAACTACACGAATTCTCTGCACGCATTTTGGCTGCAGTCCTCTCGGAAAAATGACATGCCACTGTTTGAAATAGAAACTGACGGACACATTATCATCACTTGGGCCGACAGCGATGCGGCAGCTCGAGTAATGGCTGCCGAAGCGTACCCTGGCGAAGACATCAAACGGTTGACCAAACGGCCTCGCAACAGCTGGGTCATCTCTAAAGCGGTACTTGGCATTTCCTCCGAAACCGACACCAACATTTGCGGTGTGGCTCGTGACTGCCTACAACGCTCCGCCGGTGATAAAGTCCATGCCATCCGTTTGTATATGCGTGAAACCGGCACCGATCTTGATCGCGCCCGCGTCGCCATCGAAACAAACATGCTGATGGGTTGGTAACGTCTGTGATTCAACTCAACGGCATCGTCAAAGAATATCAAACGATGCGAGCACTGGACGGCGTTGACCTAAATATCAAACCCGGCATCACTGGTTTGCTTGGCCCCAACGGCGCGGGGAAATCAACACTGATCAAGTTGATCCTTGGCTTAGTCCGTGTGACCGCTGGAACAGGCACGATCTTGGGACACACCCTGGGAAAACAAGGCCGACAGATTCGCTCCCGCGTTGGCTACATGCCAGAAGACGATAGCTACATTCCTGGCATGTCCGGTGTCGAAGTCGTTCAATTTTCAGCTTGCTTGGCCGGACTACCTACCGTCGAAGCCCTTCGTCGCGCACATGAAATTCTTGACTTTTGTGGCATGAAGCAAGAACGCTACCGAGAGATCGATACGTTCTCGACAGGGATGCGACAGAAAATCAAATTTGCGGCCGCGATTGCTCATGATCCCGAGTTTTTAATCTTAGACGAACCAACTTCCGGGTTGGATCCCGAAGAACGCGATGCTTTACTTTCTCGCATCAAACTACTGTGCGAGCAAAATGGAAAATCGGTTTTAATTTCGACCCATATTTTGCCAGACGTACAAGCAATTTGCGACGATATCGTGATCTTGGCCACTGGAAAAATCCGATTGCATCAACCGTTGGCAGAGCTAAACCAAACGTCTTCCCCTTCGATCACCGTCGGCGTCTACGGGAACGAGAACGATTTTTTAATCTCGATGCAAGACAAAGGATTCTTGAGCGTTCCCGCCGAAGGTGGCGGATGGCGTTTTGAAAGCGATCACGACCACCTACTCAAAACAATCTGGGAGTGCTTAGAGAAAACCAAAACTCAGATCGCTTTCCTTAATCCAGGCAAAAACTCATTGGAACAGTTGTTCATGGATACCGTTCGGGAGTGTAACAATGCCAGTTCATGAGGTCGGCTACCGGCCTTGGAAAGGCACAAAAACATCCCCTTGGTTTCGCTGGACGATTATCAGCAAAACCGGAATTCGCCTGGCAATGAAATCCTCTTGGGTGCGTCGAATTTTATTCGCAGCGTGGCTACCGCTGATGTATTGGAGCGTCGGCTTTTTCATGATTGAAAAATCATTAGAGAAAGACACAAGTATTCTTGGCAACGCAATCAGTCAACAGATCGAAAACATACCTCGCTATGGGAATGTTGGCCCAGCGATCAACAAACTCAAACGAATCTCCGCCTCAGATTCAGCCAAAGGGCAATTAGCAGTGCAGGCAATGCTGCGTCGCGGGATCTTCAAATACTTCCCACACTCCGAACAGCTCGCCGACGCTTACAAAAGCGAAGACGTTCACCGGATTCGAACAGAAGTTTGGCGCTGGCTCATGATGGTGTTTTTTCGCTACCCACAGTCCGTGGCGATCATGTTTTTAGTCGGCATGGTTGCGCCGTCGTTGATCGCTCAAGACATACGTTCGCGCGCGTTCTTGATGTACTTCTCTCGGCCAATCGGCAAACTCGAATACATCTTCGGAAAACTCATGGTGCCGGCGGTTTTCATTGCCAGCATCATTACTTTACCCGCACTAGCCATGTATGTTTTTGCAGTTTTCATGTCCCCTGACTTCTCAGTCCTTTACAGTACTTGGGACATCCCACTGCGTATTCTCGCGGCCTCCGTCGTCGTGATCGCGCCGACCGCTTTACTGGCTTTGGCACTATCTTCACTCACCCAAGAAACTCGTTTCGCCAACTTTTCTTGGTTTGCAGTCTGGGTGCTAGGGCACGGAACTTACCTCGCCGTGATGTTTGCCACTGCGATCGGAATGCGGGAAAACCCACTCGCAGAAAAAGTTAGCGACAACAGCCTCGTTCAATCTTGCTCCCACCTGTCACTCTTTAATTGCCTCGGAAAAGTTCAAGAAATGATCTTTGGATTTGCAAGCTGGGATGAAGCATGGAAATCGGCAGCCGTGCTCCTGCTAGTAGCGGGTGCTTCGATGTTTTTCTTGTACCAACGCGTCTCACAATCAACCAAGCAGTGAGGCTCTAAACCAATCATGATCCAGCTTGAAAACGTCTCCAAACTCTACAAAACCGTCATCGGCGTCAACGAAATTAACGTTGAACTCGGCGAAGGCGTCTACGGTTTGCTCGGACCAAACGGCTCCGGAAAAACCACATTGATCAATCTAATCCTTGGGCAATTAAAACCGACACTCGGACAAGTTCGCTTGTTTGGACAAAACCCGTGGCGTCAGGACCACCTGCTACGGAGAGTCGGCCTGTGTCCATCGCTAGAAGTGAACTACCCGCTCGTTACAGGACTCGACTGGGTCACCTACATGGTCGAACTGCACGGCTTCAATTTCGCTGCAGCAAAACGCTTGGCCAAGGACGCGTTAGAGGCCGTCAAGTTGACCGATGCGATGAACCGCCCGATGAGGAACTACAGTTTGGGCATGCGTCAGCGAGCAAAAATCGCTCAAGCGATCGCTCACGAACCCGACCTGCTAATCTTGGACGAACCCTTTAGCGGACTCGATCCCGTCGGCCGACATGAAATGTCGCAATACTTGAAAAAGTGGGCCACCAAAGGAAAGAGCTTAATCCTAGCCAGCCATATCCTGCACGAAGTCGAAGCAGTAAAGCCTTCATTCCTGTTGATCTCTGGCGGGCGCTTACTGGCATCTGGCTCGCCCGCAGAAGTGCGAAACATTTTAACCAGCGCCCCCAGTCGGCTCGCCATTCGATGCTCGGACTCCAAGCAACTGGCCAGTACACTGCTCAACGAATGTCAAATCGACAGCCTTGAATTCGCCCAAAACAATCAGCTAATTATCACAACTCGCCAATCTCGAACGGTACTCGGAATAATAACTCGCCTAGCTGCCAGCGGTCAGATCGTGGTTTCTGAGATTACCTCGACCGATGACTCGCTAAAAACTCTCTTTTCAACGTTGATGAAAATCCATCGTGGCGAACTGGAATACCAACCCCAGGCAAGTTCATGAACGAAACCATTGCAAAACTTTGGCGCGGCGCGACGGCGACCTGTATGTTTGAATTGCGACGTTCAATGTCCGCTCAACGAGTCTCGGTTACCGCAGGGCTGGCACTATTCCCACCAGCGATGTTGGCACTATTGATTGTTGGAGCGAAAGTCGCCAATGCCGATGGAGGCGCCTTGATGATCGATTCGGCGCAGTTTTTGTCCGTGTTTTTGATCGCCTTGGTAATGTTGCTGGGGCTCTTGCTCTGGGCGACACCGAATGTTTACTCCGAACTTGAAGGCAAGAGCTGGCTATTCGTCGCCAGCCGCCCCCACGGTCGAACTTCGGTCTTCCTAGGTAAATTCATGGCATCGGTGTTGGTTTCCTTAGCGATTTGCTTTATCGCAGTCACACTGTGCGTGCTGGTCATCCATCACAACAATGAAACGATCGAGCCCGTCAATTTATGGCTGGCGATGAACTTCATTTACTTGTTGGCGACGTTGATCTACGCCGCCGTGTTTTCGCTGATCGGCGTTGTATTTGTCAAACGAGCAATGGTCGTGGGCGCGGGTTTCCTGATCGGATTCGATGTGTTTTTGGCATCGCTACCCGGAGCGTTGATCAACCGATTTACCGTTCGGCATCATTTGCAAGAAATCGGAATCGCCACCATGGGATGGTTCTTCCCAGCTCCCGCAGGGTCCGAGAAAGAATACCGGTTCATCTATGGCCAAGAGTGGGCCACGTGGATTCATGTGACCGTGATTTTGTTAGCGACCATTCTACTGTTGACCGCCGGCGCCAAAATAATCTCGTCGCGCGAATACGTGACTTCCGACCAACGCTGA
>CAZKTR010000058.1:0-13162 GCA_964555525.1 uncultured Pirellulaceae bacterium | reverse complement strand
TGTGGTTCCCTTTCACGAAGGGCAAACTCGCACGCATCGAAGAAATGCTCAGCTACCAAGGTAAAGTGATTTCCGTCGATCGAGGTGAAATCGCGGAAATGGCAGACGCAGACAGCGCGGATGCCGATGATCTCATCGCCGGAGGTGATGAGGCCGGCGGCGAGGGCGTGAGCGAAGACGACGGAATCTCGTAGGCGGTTTAGGCTGGAGGTGGGGAGGCTGGAGACTGAAGGGGGCTGCGCTATGCGTCTACGCTATCCGATCGTCGCGGGGTAATTTAACTGCTTGGGTTTATCGTTCACATGATTGTGATCGGTGTGTTTTTAGTTGGCGCTGCCGCCGGCGCCTTCCGGCTTGTCGTTAAACTCTGGGAAGCAAGCCTTGCATCAACTCAGAGCCGCCGTGTTTAATCGTTTTCGTTTGCGATCGTAACACGCACGGCTTTGATTTTACGACGAGTCGCCTCTAAGATGTTCAATTGAACGTTTCCAATCGAGACCTCGTATCCTGACCGTGGTATCTCGTTGATCTTGTTCATGATCAACCCAGACACGGTGGCGTATTCATCGTCTTCGGGCAGTTCGATTCCCATGCGGTCATTCAGCACCGAAATGTGCATCGTGCCTTGCACGTCCGCTTGGCGGTCGTTCAGGAACGTGATGTCGTCGCTAATGTCTTGGTCGGTTTCGTCAACGATCTCCCCGACAATTTCCTCGAGCACATCTTCAATGGTGACGACACCAGCCACCGCACCGTATTCGTCTTTAACGATCGCCATGTGAGTCCTCCCACGCAAGAAGGTTTTTAGCAACTCGTCGAGCAGAATGGTCGCCGGGACTTCAATCGGATCGCGGAGTAGTTTTTGTAATGGTCGACGTTTGTTGAGCCTAGACTCACGGAGTAAGTCTTTGGCGAACAGTAGACCTACGACTTGATCGAGTGATTCGTCATAAATTGGAATGCGAGTTCGACCGGATTTGATCACGAACTCCATCATCTCGTCCCACGACGTGGACTGATTGAGGGCGTCGACTTTGTTGCGGGGAGTCATGATGTCGCCGGCGGTTTTATCGTCGAGTTCCATGATTCCCTCGATCATGTCACGCGTGTTGGCTTCTAGGTAGCCGTCGTGTTCACCTTCGGAGACCATCGAAAGGATTTCTTCTTCAAAGGCCTCTTCTTCGGACTCCTCTGGTTCGTCGTTTCCGCTTGCCCGTGCGAATAGCTCTTCAAAGAACTTTCGGCCGATCACCAGCGGCCAACCCAATAGCGAAAATACTCCCCAGAATCGCCAAGTGCGATACAGAAACGGAACTGCTGAAATCTGAGTAACCGCCCATGGAATCCAGTGGTTGGTCAACAACAATGCAAAGCCCAGCAAAGCACCAAAGGCTAGAATGTCGTAGCCGGTCGGAGTCGTTGTTTCTCGATAGCTCAGTATCAAAAAGAACATGGAAGTCGACAAGACAACCGTCGCGATCAGCTGCAGTGCTCCGCAGCCGACTTCCATTTGATCGCGGAGTTCAAAGATGTCGCTAAAACGTTTTGGCTGTTGGCGAGTTTTGCAATATTCTTCTAGGTCGTGCCAAGCGATTTCGTTGAGTACCAACGAACCAATCGACGCAAAGGCATTTGCAACTAAGCCGATGATCGCAAATGTCAGGAGCCACGACATTAGTTTTGTTCCTCGGTCGTTTGACTTTTGGTATCAAATCCCCGGTGTTGAATGTTAAACCGAGACAGATATTCTTTTTCAGCGGCCCGCATTTCAATCGCCGCTGCAGGTTGTTTGTCATCGTAGCCCACTAAGTGTAGCATCCCGTGGATCACGTACAGCAATAATTCTTCTTGCATCGTGCTACCGACGTCTTGAGCCAATGCGGCTGCCGTGTCGGTACTGACGATCAACTGCCCCAGTAAGGCTCCCGCAGTTTCGTTCCAGTCTAAAACAAAACTGATGACATCGGTCTCGTAGTCGTGTTGGAGGTATTGCTGATTGAGCTGCCGAATGGTCGGATCGTCAACGATGGCGATACTAATTTCTGCTCGGCCGACTCCGTGATCATCCGCGATCATTTGAATCGCGGCTATTAACGGTTCCGCGTCAAACTCAGCGTCCTGCTGGTCAGCAATCTCGATCGTGTGTGGTGTTTGGTTCACTGCCATTTTCCCAGTTTACTTATCCGTTTGTTTTTCTGGGTATTTGACTCGGGCGTGGTACATTGCGTTCAACGATTTAATGAGTGATTCGGCGATTGAATTGAGTTGTTCGATTGTGATCTGGCATTCATCGAACTGGCCATCGTCCATTTTTTTCTTCGCGACGGTTTTGACAAGCCCCTCAATCCGTGCCGGTGCTGGATCGCGGAGGGCTCGGCTGGCGCTTTCAACGGTATCGGCTAACATCATCACCGCCGCTTCAGGTGTTTGTGGCTTGGGGCCTGGGTAGCGGAAATCGCCTTCGTCTAAAGCTGCATCTTGGTCAGGGTTTTCATTTTTTTCAAGCATTTGCTGCTCGGCACGGTGATAAAAATACTCTACCAGCGTGGTACCGTGATGTTGTTCGATCAGGTCGGTGATCCGTCGCGGTAAACGATGTTTGCGAGCGATTTCGGTGCCATCTTTGACGTGAGCGATGATCACTAGCGTCGACATGGTGGGGGCGAGGTCGTCGTGTTTGTTGACTCCACCAGCTTGGTTTTCAATAAAATATTCCGGCTTTCGCAGCTTTCCGACGTCATGAAAGTAAGCTGCGACGCGGCAGAGTAGACCGTTGGCACCGATCGCTTCGGCTGCGGCTTCGCTCATCGAAGCCACATTGATGCTGTGGTTGTAGGTTCCAGGGGCGCGTTGGACGAGTTCTTTTAGTAGTGGGTGGTTTGCGTCACTCAGTTCAAGCAAACTAATGTCGGTTTGAATGTCGAAAATACGTTCGAGAAATGGAAGAACGCCGGTCATCAACAAACCAGCCACGGCAGCACCACCGGCAAACCAGAGTGCGTTTTTAGTTGCGGCCCAGCCAAAGGGTTGGCCGAGCATGTAGTCGACTCCTAGTGCGGTAGGCAAAACGATTACGGCGACGGTCAGGCCAACACTGACCAGTTTGGTACGACTGCGAATTTGGCGGCACATCAAAGCCGACGATGAAGACGCGGCGGCTAGAATCACAAACTCTGACATGCCGAATCCGTGCGAGATCGTAAATACAAACGAAACTAGCGCTCCCAATAGGAGCGCTAGTTCAATGTGATAGGCGATCGCAATGGTGATCGAGAACATCGTGATCGGAATGATTTCAGCTCGCCACTCGCCTTGAATCGTGACGACCCAAGCGATGGTTAAGGTCGTGAAAATTAGACCTAGTAAAATCGAGAACTGTCTAAAGTCGCTCAGTAACTCCAAGTCGCGAAAAAACAAATATTGCGAGATCAACAAGAACGTTCCAGCATACAGACCGAAAAAGAAAATCGACCTGAGGAGTTTGTCGCTAACGGTGCTTTGGGCGACTTGTGTATTGTGTTCGGCCCGTAGAATTTTGATGTCGTCTTCGTTTAGCGGAATATCGGCACGGATGACGCGAGAATCTGAATCGATCGCGTTTCGGTCGGACTCCAAGGGGTCACCCGGTGCGAAGATTTTCATTTGTTGTATTACTTCGCGAGCGGCGGCTTCAGCGCCTTGCACCGACCGAGCCTTGTCCCAAGACAATGTTTTCGGCAGTTGTGGCCGCAGCCATTCAAAGAGCCGCTGCGCGACGAACTCCGGCTCTTTGATGGTTTCAGATTCGTTTGTGATTTCTTCTTTTAGGCGTTCGCGTAGTGTGTCGGCGATTTCGGCAATCCTTACCTGCGAAACCTTGACCACTCGCGATCCGCCTTCGAAGTTGCCTTTGTTGAAGACTTCGATTTCATCCAAATTGCCTTTGTCGACACCGTGCTCTAGTCCTTCTAGCAAGCCGTTTTCATCAATGTCAATGAAGGCTTTTTTTACGGCGCTGCGAAGTTTGGTTAGCTTTTCTTCGGCGCTGATGGCCTCTTTAAAACGAGTGAAAGTCTCTTCGGTTGAATTCGCAGGAGGTTGGTTTTCCGCGGACGATTTGTCGTCGGTAGGAAGATAAAATTTGTCCCAGACCTTGGTAGGCTTTGCTTCCTGGTAGGTTTTTTGGACAATCAAAAAGAGGTCTTGGGTCAATGCGCTCCGCAATTGGACTAGCAGCTGGGTATCGTTTTCGTAGTAATTGCGGAAGTTTCGCAATACTCGTTTTTGCTCGTCATCGGTCGCTCGTAAATCTTCGAACTGGAATTCTGTATGGGCGTGGAGGTTGCGGTGCGGGGCTTCTCGCAAACGATATTTGAAGGGCGGGTTCCAACCGTTCATGACTAACAGCAGCATGATCGTGGCAAAGGTACATAGACCGATGCGTAGCCACACATCCGAGCGTCGGAAAAACTCAAGAATGAGTTGGTGGGGAGCTTTGGGCGCAGCTGGAATCCAGCGGTTGCGATTTGTTGAAGGGTTGGACATTTAGTCTTATTTAGTGGAACCGTTGTCGTGAGGTCCGTCGTAAGCATTCACAATGTCAGTGACCAATTTGTGGCGAACGATATCTTGGCCGGATAACTTGGTAATGCCAATGCCAGTAATGTCTTTCAGGCGTTGTAAGGCGTCGACCAGTCCGCTCTTTGTGTGAGGAGGCAAATCAATTTGCGTATGGTCACCCGAGACAACGACTTTGGAAGAATGTCCCATGCGGGTAAGGAACATTTTCATTTGCGGCGCGGTTGTGTTTTGAGCTTCGTCCAAAATAATAAACGAATCGTTTAACGTTCGGCCTCGCATGTAAGCCAACGGGCAGACTTCGATGACGTCTCGTTGGATCAACTGCTGAGCTTGATCGTAACCGATCATTTCATGAATCGCATCCAGTAGTGGTCGCAAGTACGGATTGATCTTGGCTTGCAAGTCACCCGGAAGGAATCCCAAACTTTCGCCTGCTTCGACAGCCGGACGTACCAACACGATTTTGCGGACCGCTTGGTTTTTGAGAGCTTCCACGGCCATCGCGACAGCGAGGTAGGTCTTGCCAGACCCGGCTGGGCCGACGGCAAAGACTACATCGTTTTTTCGAATGGCGTCGACATATTTTGCTTGGCCTTCGGTGCGCGGGCGGATCTCGCGACCGACTTGCAGCGTTTGAATCGCCTCGGTGGAATGCTGAGGGATCTCGACGCCGGTGACTCGAGCGATGGTTTGATCGAACAGTGATGGCGTTAGGTTGCCACGTCGGCGCACGATGTCCGCCAGTTGTTCGATCACTTCGGTCGCTTGGGCGACCGCTTCTTTGTCTTCACCGATGATCCGGACTTGGCCGTTGCGGTGGATGATGTCAACTTTAAACTTGGTTCGTAAGCGGCGCAGGTGTTGGTCTTTGGCTCCAAAAAGCGGCAAGACAACGCTTGGCTCGACAGTTGAGATAGTTGCTTCGGTCATTAACAAGCGATGGTAAAATACATCGCACCATGAGTAGGAAGTTACAAACGGTTCACGCCTGGCTGGCGGCTCCGTTTGCGGTCTGATTAATTATAGCTTAAGTCTCATGACAGGAAGCAGATCAGTAGGTTCGGATGCAATGTTGTTGCCGACTTCTGCGGTTTATTCGGGCTATGGTGGGTGATTCACCGCTAGTACCACCGGAATTTTAAGGATTCACCTAGCTTTAAGCGAATTCATGGGGCCTTGATGGAATTAAAAGCAAATTGCGGCTAACGACTAAATCGACGAACGACATGGGTTATTTCATTATGTCTGACGCTTCTGGCGGGGTTTTGGTAGATTTTATGTGGAAACGTTAAACTAGGTTAGCGTTTGGGAAGTTGATATTTTGATTGATTTGGTTTTGAGAAAAAATTCAATGGGTTGTTTTCGCTTGATACAAATAGTGGCATTGCTTTCGTTGCTGTTATCGATGTTGGTTTTGCCACAGCTTTGTTTTGGTGGGTCGCAAGCACCGGTACAAGACGATCGCACGGCTGAAATCAATGCGTTGATCCGCGACTTGCGAGACCCCAAATTCGTTGTCCGTGAAACAGCTTCGCAAAAGTTGTCCGAAATTGGAACACCTGCTGTCGCCGCATTGAAGCTGGCGGCTAAGTCCGATTCGCTTGAAGTTCAAACGCGCGCGAATTCGATTTTGTCCAGCATCCAGCTTGATCGTAGTAGTAGCTTGAGCGAAAGCGAACAAGCGACGGTCAAGCAATTCGTGGCCGCAGACGTGCTTGGTCGTGTTGCGATCTTGAGAGAGCAAGCCAGGGCCATGAATACTGAGTTGTTTGTGCGGTTGCTTGATATTTGTGTCGCTGATGAAGAACGAGTTCGCTCTAGCGAAGACGGAATGAGGTCAGCGATTGAAGAGTTGATTACGATAGACGCAGACAATGCGGTGACACAGTGGATTACCAACTTATTGATGACGCAACGTTGGGAAGAACTGAGCAAGCTTTTGGCGCACCCCGGCATCCTTAAGCACTCGCCAATGCTGCGAGCGTGTGAGGCTAGAAATGCTGGTAAATTTGACACTTATATCGAAGATCGTTACCAGAGGTTTGCTAAAGCTCAAGCAGCTCAGGAAACGCTCTCAACTCGCGAGTTGGTATCGTTGACTGGTTTGCTGCGAGTTCAACGCGATTTTGATCGAGCTGAAAAAGTGGTCGCGGTATTGACTGACGTTGATCTGCAACGAAGACTCCGTAAGGAATTGCTGTTTCAACAAGGCAATTGGAAAGAGATCCTGCGCCGAACCAAACTGGATCCAGCGGCCCTAGAGTCCATTCCTGCAAACCTGTCACAACAAGCGCTGTTGCATCATTTGCTTGGTGACCAAGCAGCGATTGCGCAGATCGAACGAGAGTTGCGGCAGCAGTTGCAAGATGCCATTGAAGTAGCGGGCGAGGAAAACGTGGGGCCGGCGACATTGCTTAAAAACGATCTGCGAGTTTTGGCAGCAGTGACGTTAAATTGGCCGTTGTTAAAGGAGTTTTTAGATGCGGAAAATCTTGCTGACAACGTTGTATTGATGGCTGCCTTGAATCGCGACGATGAAGCCTTAGAGCTGTTAGGTATCGGCCCGCGTTTTAAAGAACGACAAACTTGGGTGAAGAACATTTTGCAAGAGATTAGCGAAACGAAAGAAAAGCTTAAAAAGAGTTCGCGAAGGGATCCTGATTACAGCCGTTTATCACAACTCATTGAAGAGAAGCGACAATTACTTAATTCCGTCGTCGATCTCGTGGAGCAATGGGGGTTAGATGATGAAGCTCAGTTGTATTGCCAAATGATGTTTAATGCGAGTGATTCCTCGAGGGCGCAAGAAGAAATATTGGATCGTCTAATTGGGCTTGGTCGGACGAAGGAGTATTGGAAGTTGGTGGAGTCGCTACAAGGAAATCCGTCAGCGCAGCAGCGGTATAGCGGTCCTGCTTGGTTTGGGGTCACCAACAGTGATATTAAATTGTACGCGACTCATTGGTCGTCGCGGATTCGCGATACGATGTTTGACCCCATTGAGAAGACTAAACGTATTGCCGCGATCATGAACTCACCATGGCTTGATCGAGAAGCAATGGACTTTGATCTAGAATATGAGATGGCTCGTTTAAGAACGCATTCGACGGCGGGCTCAGACGGCGGGGACGAGTTCTTGATGGGCAAGGTGTTCGAGTTGCACGGGCAAGACGAAGCTGCCGATTCTCTGTTGAAGCAGGCAGCACAGCTGGGGTATATGTTGGCCGTCGACGCTCAGTTTTTTCAAGCAATCGCTAGTGAAGATTTGTATGGGATTTTGGAATACTGGTTGGGTGGCAATAGCGAGACGGCAGATAGGTGTTTACTCGCCGAGGAAGCGGCTTTGAAAATACTTGAGACGGAAACAGATCCTGAGAAAATTAAGCTGGTTAAGAAGCAATTAGATCTCTGTCGCTTAGCGATCGCCGCTCAGTGGGCCGGCGGTAGCTATTGGACCCGTCGCACTGCCTCTCAATTGGACGATTTTGAAAAAACGCGACTGGCGAGCTTGCGTTTGCAATGCTTGGTCTATGGAGTCCCTGGAGATTTTGTTAGCAAAGAATCGCAGCAGCGACAATTAGGAAATGCGTTGTCTTCCGAGGGGTCCGACGCAAAACAACAAGGTGCGATTGAATTAGCAACCCTCATGTTTGATGAACTTAGCTACACGACGGTCCCTCAAAGTGACATTCGCTGGAGCTTCTCAGCGATCTATCTGAATATCGCTTTAGGCAAAGGAATGATCGAAAGTAAAAAGTACGACCGAGCAGTAGATTTTCTGGTTCGGACGGCTGAGTTTTCTCAGGGAGACGTGTCCGTCGCCGAAGGCACAGTGAAGGAGTTGGCTGAAGCGGGAGCTGTTAAGGAGGCGGATCAAGTTTATCAAGCCGTTGAAAAGTACTACATCGAAACGTTGAAAGATTATCCGGATTCACCATCGGCCAGAAACAACTTCGCTTGGCTGTCGGCGGTTTCCAATCGTAATCTCGAATCCGCTCGACGACACGTCTCCGTCGCGGTCAAGGTAAGACCATATGTTGAGCATTATTGGGATACGTTTGCAGAGGTCGAGTTTTTACTCGGCAATCCGAAACAGGCGTTTGAATTTAGCAAACGTTGTATTCAGTTGAGTCCAGCAAGGTTTTATTATCGCAAGCAAAAAGAACGCTTCGGCAGGGCGATGAGTGAAACCAAGTAGATGGAAGTACCAATTCGGTGGGAAAAGGTGGCGACAGTACCTCTGGCTTTTGAGTCGAGCTGAACAGAATGCAACCCAATCCTTATCAGTCTCCTAAGCATCCGGCCCAGCCTTCCCCGCCGAAAGGTGACTCTGCGTCTTACTTTCAGCTGATGTGGTATTTTGTTTTTCCAGGACTCTGGCTTGGCTTAGTGGCAACGGCGTTAGCAGGTTTGACTTACGGACTTATTTCTGCGTTGTTTTTTGTAACGGTGATGCCTGCGATTCTTCAATTGGTAGGTCGAATGAATAGTAGAAAACGCAAATGACCGGCTGGAAGCATCGTCGCCACCTTTCGCCCTACTCTTCAGCCTTCGGCAACGCCAGTGGCTGACGACCTGAAATGGCGTCCGCCAAAATTTCTTTGTTGGTGTGTTCCAGAATACTACCGGTCGTGATCCCTCGAGCCAAACGCGTCAGTGGCACGTCGTATTGGCTCAGCACATTCGAAATATACAACGCCGTGCCGTCGCCTTCGACCGTTGGATTGGTAGCCATGATTACTTCGGTGAAACTCCCGTTGGCCACGCGTTCGATCAGGCCGTCAATCGTTAGTTGATCCGGGCCGATGTTCTCCAGCGGCGCGATTCGACCTAGCAGCACGTGATATAACCCGCGGTAAGTCCCTGATTGTTCAATCGCCATTAGGTCGCGAGGCTGCTGGACGACGCAAACCGTGTTTTGATCCCGTGATGGGTCGCGGCACAAATTACACATCTCGCTCTCGGCCAAATTGAAACAGATGTCACAATACCGCACATTCTCACGAACGTGGCGAATCGAATCCGCCAACGCATAAGCTTCGGTAGCGGGAACACGCAACAAATGATACGCCAGTCGTTCTGCCGACTTGCGCCCGATGCCAGGCAGGCGCGCAAGTTGTTCGATCATGTGGACAACGGAATCGGAGAGTTCAGCCATGGTCCGAGTTACTCTCCGCCACCCATCAATTTGTTCAGCATGCCTTCCATGCCATCGGGCATCGACATGTCTTCGGTAACTGAAGCCATTGCTTCCATGTGCAATTGTTTGGCTTTGCCCAGCGCGTCATTGATTGCTGCTGGTAACAGATCGGTGATCATTTCTAGGTCGTTCTTTTCGGCCAAGACGGGATCGATTTTTACCGACACGATTTCGCTGGCGCCGGTCGCTTCAACGGTGATCATCCCGCCGCCTGCGGTGCCCGAGACACGTTGCTTGGCGACTTCTTCCATCTGGGCTTGCATCTTGGGGCCCATGGTTTTTGCTTGTTTGAGCATCGAGGCAATGCTGCCGAGTTCTTTAAACATGATTGGTTCCTATGAGAAAGTTATGTTTGGTTTTGATCGAGAAAGTTGATTGTTAACAGGCCGGTCAGTCCTTAACGTCGTCGTCCTTCTTTGAAGTTCGCGATCTCCGCTTCAAAAATGGTAAGCGCATTCTTTACGAAATCGTTACTTTCTAATTGTCGGAGTTGCTGGACGCGAGTCAACTTCGGTTGGATCGCTTCGCGCTGCGGATCCTTTTTGGCTGCCAAAAATTCGACTTTGACACTTTGTTGAGTTACCTCTGCTAGTATCGACTCGATCAACTGCTTGCGCTCAGGTTTGCTGCAAAAATCTTTGTTGACTTTGTCAGCCAGCGTGACAATCAGGTTTCCGTTTTCGGATTGTTCGACTTTCGAGCAATCGCTGGCCATGTCGGCGGTCATCCCCTCCAAACGTTGGGTGACCGATTTCCAGATTTCCGCAGGACTGGTGGTGTTAAAAGCGGACCCGGTTTCAGCCGGCGGCGAAGCGGTTTGAGCCGAAGCCGGTGTAGCTGCTGTTGTCGAAGCGGCGACTGCCACGCTGGCGGTTGTTGCTGCGGCTGCGACCGTAGCTGCTGCGGCAGTCGTTGACGTGGTTGGAGGCTGATCCACTGGCGGCGGTGTGGGTGCAGTTGCGGTAGCCGTTGGAACAGAGGGGGCCGCCGGAGCAGGATTGTCAGTTACCTGTTTTTTTTTTGTCGACGAAACCTCGACCTGTTTCATCGCGACCTTTTTGCCGCTGGGTTGAACCCGCCGAGCCTTTGGTGCTGCCCCGCCCTGCTTGATACTGGCCACCAAGTCAGCCAATGAGTCCAAGTGTTCAAGGTTACAGATGCGAACTGCGGCGACTTCTAACAACGTTCGGCCATGCAGGCTGTTTTGCATTTTGACCACCGTCGCATCCAAAATCTGAGTGATATTCAGAATTGTTTCCAAACCAAACTGGTCGGCCAGTGTTTGCAATTTCGGCAGGTCTTGTGCCGAACAATTCAACAACGTTTCCTCGTTACTACCAACGCGAACGGCCATCATGTCGCGGAAGTAGCCCAACAATTGATTTGCCATTTGTCCCGCATCGACACCGGCAAAATTTCCTTGGTGGATCAAGTTCATCGTGGTTGCGGCGTCTTGGTCGGCCATCGATTGAGCAACGTCTGAGATCCGGCTGATGTCCGCGGTGCCGAGCAGTTGATGCACATCGTTGACGGTGATCTGTGAATCGCAAAACGAGAGCATCTGTTCCAGCAGCGATTGGCTGTCTCTCATCGAACCGTTGGCTCGCCTAGCCAGTAAGGCCAATGCTTGGTCGTCAATGTCGACGCCTTCTTCAGTCGCGATTAGTTTTAGTCGCTCGGCGATCTCGGTGGTTTGGACGGGAGAAAAGTCAAAGCGTTGGCAGCGTGAAAGGACCGTGATCGGAATCTTTTCCGGGTCGGTGGTGCAAAAGATGAACTTCACATGCAACGGGGGCTCTTCCAAAGTTTTTAACAGCGCGTTGAACGCTTCTTTGGTCAGCATGTGAACTTCGTCGATGATGTAAATCTTGTTCGGCGATCGACTTGGTCGCACGGCTGCGTTGGCTCTTAGTTGGCGGATTTCGTCGATGCCGCGGTTGCTGGCACCGTCGATTTCTAGCACGTCGACATCTTCGCCTTGGGAGATCGCTTTGCAGGCCTCGCATTTTTCACAGGGCTGCGATGTCGGAGCGGTTTCGCAGTTTAGGCACTTGGCAAAAATCCGCGCCGACGAAGTTTTGCCAACTCCACGAGCACCGGTAAACAAATAAGCGTGGCCGACACGGTTTTGCCGGATCGCGTTGCCCAGCGCGGTGGCGATATGGTCTTGCCCGACCAGCGACTCAAACGATTGAGGGCGGTACTTGAGCGCGACGACTAGGTGGCGTTCGTTGGCGGATGAAGGGTTTTCTGACATGTTTGATTCGACCAAGCGAGTCAGTGAATGTTGGCAGTGACGGTGGCTCGATATTCTAGCGGATTCGGGCCCGTTTGGTCAGTGGCTTGGAGTCGCCTTTGCCTCTGCGGGTGACATTTAAATGTTACGTTCTCCGCAAAAGTAGCGTTGCGTTAGACGTCTTTTTTGAAAAAAATCTAGGGACAACCTTGGTTGTTTATCGGCCCAAGGGGCTAACCGTTTTCCTAGCCCAGCCTAAGGAACTGAAAGTTCCGCAGGGCTGGGTAGATCATTGCCAAATGATTCCGAGGGCCAACGGCCTGACCGTTAGACGAACCAGCGTAACAAACGGCCAGACCCTTGGTCCTCTTGCACGTGAGCGCGGACGAAACCCAGCCCTGCGAATCTTCGATTCTTAGGCTGGGCTAGGAAAATTGCCAGACCGTTGGTCCTAGAATTTCGTCTCTAGACGGAAGGCGACGATGGACTGGCGATTCTGACAAAAATATCGTGTAGCGAAGGCGTGACGATTTCGAAGTGCGATACTTGGCGTTGGGCCGCCAAGGCCTGCATCAAAGGTTGAATGTTGTTGTTGTGATCAACGGTCAAATAATGGAAGTGTCCATCAAATCGAACTGCCGTGACAAAGGGCAGCGAAGGGATTGGAGTCTCACCAAATTGATTGGCCGACCCGTCGGCCGGGAATTGCTCGACCCGACAACGAATCTCGTTGCAAGGAAAACGGGCTTTGATTTCACTCAGCGTTCCGTCCAAAACTTTTTTGCCTTGGTAGATCATGAACACGCTATCACACATGTGCTCGGCCATCGCCATGTCGTGAGTCGAAAACACGATCGTGGTGCCTTGCCGGCGAAGTTCAAACACTGCGTCTTTAATGACGTCCAGATTGACTGGGTCCAAACCGCTAAACGGTTCGTCCAAGATCAGCAGTTTGGGTCGAGCAACGACGCTGGCGATGAATTGTATTTTTTGGGCCATGCCCTTGGACAGCGATTCGACTTTTTGCTTGGCCCATTGAGCGGCTCCCATGCGTTCGAGCCAGTCGTCGATGTCGGGGTCGCATTGGTAGTGGCCTTTGAGACGAGCGTAATACCGGAGGACTTCGCGAACCTTCATGCGTTTGTACAGGCCGCGTTCTTCGGGCA
>CAZKTR010000057.1:0-13261 GCA_964555525.1 uncultured Pirellulaceae bacterium | reverse complement strand
TTCAGGCTGCGTTCGTGGACTTCGGTGTCGGCCGAAACGGCTTTTTGCACATCAGCGATGTTGAGCCGCATTACTTCAAGCAAGGCGGTTACGATCCTGATGAGATGATGCGTCGCGAACGTGAAGAGGCGGCAAATAGTAATCGTCGTCATCGCGGGCCATCGCACGGTGGTTTTCGCCCCCGCATTAAACCGCCGATCCAAGAGATCTTTAAACGTGGTGACGAAGTTCTCGTACAAGTAATCAAAGAGGGCATTGGTAACAAAGGCCCAACGCTTTCCACTTACATTAGTATTCCCGGTCGCTACTTGGTGCTGATGCCAGCTCTCGGACGGATCGGTGTCTCACGAAAGATTGAAAACGAAGACGAACGCCGGCGTTTGAAGGGGTTTCTCAAGGACTTGCAACCGCCCAAGGGTATCGGCTTCATTGTTCGAACCGCCGGGGCCAACCGTACTAAGAATGAGCTCTCGCGCGATTTGATGTACTTGCTGCGATTGTGGCGAGCGATTTCTAAGCGAGTGCAAACCGAACCAGGTCCTGTCGATATTTACGAAGAGAACGACATGATCATCAAAACCATTCGCGATATTTTGGACGCGGATGTTGAGCAGATCATCGTTGACTCCGACGAAGCTTATCAGCGAACTCACGACTTCTTGAAATTGGTGATGCCCAAGCACGCTTCTTTGCTGGAGCAATACAAAGGCAAAGATCCACTGTTTCATCATTATAAAGTCGAATCGGAAATCGCCAAAATCAGCTCACGAGAAGTGCCATTGCCCGACGGCGGTTCGATCGTTATCGATCAAACCGAAGCTTTGGTTGCGATCGACGTAAACAGCGGAAGTTTCCGGACCGATGACTCGGCCGAAGAATCGGCTTATCGTTTGAATTTGGCTGCCGCGAAAGAGATTTCGCGACAGTTACGTTTACGTGATTTGGGCGGTGTGATCGTTAACGACTTTATTGACATGCGACGTGACAAGCATCGTCGCGGTGTTGAGCGAACTTTGCGAGACGCAATGAAGCGTGATCGTGCTCGTACCAAAATCCTGCGGATTAGTCCTTTCGGATTGGTCGAGATGACTCGGCAGCGAATTAAGCCTGGCTTAAAGCGTTCGCTGTACAAAGAATGTCCCTGCTGCAATGGTCGCGGAAATGTCAAAACCGAAGAGAGCATGGCTTTGGATGTGCTTCGAACGGTGATGTTGGCGACCGAGAAGAAGAACATCATGACCGTGACGGTTCGCGTGCACCAAACGGTTGCCGCTTACTTGAACAATCAAAAACGCAAGGACTTGGCGGAGCTTGAAGTTCGTGGGGCTTTGGTGATTCAAATTCACGGCAGTGAAAATGTGTTCCCGGAGTACTTTGATCTAGATTGCCGTGATAGTGATGGCACTCGGATCAATTTGCCGATCGCCAAATAGTCCTGTCAAAGTCAAAGGACTTTTGCTGTTTCGATGAATCAACGCACCGATAAACAGACGACCGTGGGCGAGTTGCGTCAGTTAATGGCGCAATTCGTTGCCGAGCGTGATTGGGATAAGTTTCATTCGCCCAAAAACTTGGCGATGGCGTTGACGATCGAAGCGGGCGAGTTGATGGAGCATTTTCAGTGGCTGACGACTGAGCAGTCCAAAGAAATTGATGACTCGGTCAAGCACGACGTTGGCGAAGAGCTTTCGGATGTGATCTGCTACGCGATGTCCCTTGCTAATTCTTTGGACATTGATGTTGCCTCGGCGGTTTTTCAAAAGATGGAAAAGAACCGTCTGAAGTACCCCGCCGACGAGTTCCGCGGGCGTTATGGTGAGCAAGACACGTCTGGAACCAGCGATTAATCTGTGCTTGTGGTATCCCGTTCTTTGGTCGTAGCCGGAGTCGCCAGACTTCGGGATGCGGATCGGTAAGGCCCTGAACTCTGGCGAGCCCAGTTGCGACGCCGTTCATTTCATTGTCACCTTGCCAAGCGCGGGGTCGTAGCAGACCTAAAGCTTACTACTTCTTGTCTTTGCCAAATTTCATGATCGATTCGCTGAGCTTGCGGATTTGCTCGGGGATTGCGTCGTTGATATCTTGGCCGGGGCTGTTGGGGTTTTGAGGCGTTTCACCGTCGGCGGTTAATGTGAACGGTTCGGTTGGTGCCGAAACTCTTACTCCTGCGTCTGCTATGGCTTTCGTTTTCTCGTCTTCCGATAGCATGGTAGTAGACATTGGGGAGCGTTGAGGAGTACTTGCTCCACTAAGGGAGACAGAGTCCGCAATTGCTCGAGCCGATTTTGAAACGTTCGAATCAGTCTGGGCTCGTGGCGGTGTATCAGTTTCCGTTGGAGGAGTGGCAGTTTCGTTGGAGACTCTTACGAACTCGTTGTTTTCCGATGCTGACTTAGCTAGGTCTACTGGCCGAACGTTTGGAGGAAGCGCGGCTGGAGTTGCCTCCGCTGTTGGTTGTGGAGTTGCCTTCGCTGTTGGTTGCTGCGATGACTTTGTTGGGTTTGCTGGTTGCGCTGGGACTTGAGTTTGGGGTGCCACGGCTTTCGGTTGGGCCGTGGGGCTGGGTTGTGGCGTACGTCTCACGGTCGGGCTAGGTTGTGACGGTGGAGTAGCTGGGGGCTCGACTGCGGTTTCACTGCTGGCGGCAAGCTGCATCGCATTGGCTGCAGATTGCATCGCCGAGGCGGCTTGTTGAAATGATGCACTGGAAATCGAGTTGCCCGCGGTTGCGAAAACTCCAGTTGGAGTTGGGAACTGTTGCGGAGTTGCACTCGTTGCTCGTGTTGGCTGTGGTGCCGCTGTGGCCAAGTCGCCAGTCGGTTCGACCATTGGCGGAGCTACAATAAACATCAGGCCAGTGCCAATCATTAGGCCGCCTAAGAGCCCAGCAAGCGCAACGGCTTTCTTGCCGACTCCATCGGGACGCGTGCTGACTTGTGCCACGTCCGTTGGTGTGAGCAAGCCGACTGTACGAGCTGTCTTGGTCCGTGACTCGATCTCAGTCCAAGCGGTTTTGGCTCGAGTGGCGGCTTCGCCCAATTGTTGAGATTGAGTGGTTAAAGCCAAGTGTTCTGAACGGGCTTTGCTCAAACGGATTAGCCTCGCCTTCAATTTTTCGATGCTGTCTTTGAGCCCGGCTAGTTGTCGTTTCTTTAGTTGGATGCCTGCTTGGACCCCTGCCATTTCACCTGTAAGCGAATTGTATAGCTGTTGTTGTGAAAATTCGATCGCTTTTGCAAGACTGCGTACTCGCGGATGCCTGTTTGAATACAAGCCCTTGGCGAGGTGTAGTTCTTCTTGGAGGTCAAGCAGTTTCGCCATTGTGTTTTCGATTTTGGGCTGAGCTGCCGCTACTTCACTGGGTAGCTGAGACGCTTGTTTAGGATTTTCAAATGCCTTTAACAGAGCTGCAAAAACTGTCTCCGCTTGTTCGAGTTCGTCTTGCTTTCTGAGGATCTCGGATTGGATCGCTTCGACGCCGCTAGGCTGATTCGACTGGCCCGGCTGATTGCCTCGCAATGTCAGGAAACCGAAGTCAGATCCAAGTCGCTGATCTAAGTCGTTTAGACGGTTGATCGCATCATCGCGAGCCTCAACCGCTGCGAGGTAGGCTTGGTGAGATTCGGATTCCATCGATTCGAAACGTAGTGAGCGAATTCGATTGGTTTGAGTCGTGATTTCTTCAGAAAGGAGCTCGATGAATTTTCGAGTTCGTTCACGAGTAGACGATTTGGCGGTCAATACGATCGCATCAGTCTTGCCAAACTCGGCCCCGTTAGGCGCACTGATGTCAATTGCTTTTTGAGTGTCCTCAATCACTTCGTCAGTGACCCAGTTACCACCAGAGAGCATGGACTCAGGTCCCAGCTTTTCCAGAACACTTCTGACAACTAGCGGACGACGAGCGACCTCAAGGATTGTTTCTTGGGCCGATTTACGAGCTTCTTCCGAATCAAATCGACCCGGCTTGAAAGCAGTACCAGACAAGTCGTCGCGAATCAAGAATGACTGACGAGCAGTCCACATTTCAGGCATTACAAAAAACGCATAGAATGTGGCTAAGACAAGGCCAATAATGGCCGGTACAATCAACAGCATCGCATGGTTACGAATAGTCGAGAACAGATAGTTGATTCGTTGGCGTGATTCTGAGTTCATGATTTTAAGCACATGATGATGGGCGGTCGACATTAAGGCTCATAGCGGTTATCCGCATAGATCCTGAAATGTGTAATGTTCTGGTTTATCGTGCTTTGTTGTGCGACAAGTCGACTGAATCATCTAATTCAAAGTATCATTTCAATAACTACGATCATCCCAGTCGGCAGAACTAAGATCCTTTCGCTAACCGGAAAACTCGGCCATCTGCTGCTGTTGTCCAGAATACATAAAGAACAATGACCGACTCTTCTTCGCATCCATTTCAGAACGTCGTTATTGTGGGGGGAGGCATTACCGGTTTGGCGACCGTTTTGGAGATTGAACGGCTGGCTCCAAGTGCTCAAGTGATATTAGTTGACGCTAGCGTTCGATTAGGGGGTGTGCTGGCAAGCGAGCAAATATCGGGTTTTACGATCGAAACGAGCGCCGACATGTTCACGGTGGAGCCCTCGACTGCGTTGGATTTGGTGCGACGCTTGGGACGTGAAGACCAGTTGCTGACGACCACCCCAACGAAGGATCGAGCTTACGTGGCGACCGTCGACGGCATCCAACCGCTGCCACGAGGCTTCTCGTTAATGTTGCCGGCTGATGTCGATGCAGTGCTAGCGTCACCGGTTCTCTCTGCTGCTGGCAAGCAGCGGTTTTTGCGGGAGCAGCAGTTGCCACCACGAGATTGTTCGGTTGATGAGAGTTTAGAGAGTTTTGCCGTTGGCCGGTTTGGGCGAGAGGTGTTTGAGCGTTTGATTCAACCGTTGGCTGGCGGGATATACACAGCAGATCCCAAAACGCTAAGCATGCGAGCGACGATGCAGCGGTTTATTGATATGGAACAACAGTTTGGCAGCTTGATCGCCGCTGGGAAAGCGAAGGCTAAAAAAGAATCAGCCTCCGCCGAAGCCAGTGGTGCTCGATATGGTCTGTTCCGAGCCCCCAAAGGCGGGATGGGTTGTCTCGTTGATTGGATGATCGATGCGGTCGAAAGAGCGGATTTACGAACAAACCAAACGGTAACTTCGATCGAGAAAAATGGGTCTTGCTGGCGAGTGTCGACGGCGGAAGGATCAATCGACTCCGATGCGGTGGTGGTGGCGACCGGCGCGGCGGTGGCCGGGCGATTGCTGGGCAATCTTGATTCGACGTTAACCGAAAGCTTGGAGTCGATTACTGCTGCCAGTTCGGCGATTGTGGTATTGGCTTTGGACCAAAAGCAGTTTCAGTCGTCTTTGGGAAAGGACTTTGGTGGTTACGGGATCATTTGCCCGCATGTATTAGGCCGGCAAGCGATCGCTTGTAGTTTCTCAAGTAATAAGTTTTCTAACCGAGCCCCCGATGGGAAAGTGATCGTGCGTTGTTTTATTGGTGGTGCGTTACAAGCTGATTTAGTCGATCGGCCGGATGCCGAACTATTAGCGATTGCGATGACGGAGCTGCGACAGTGGTTGGGGCTGGAGGGTGAAGCGGAGTGGTCGAAGGTTTACCGTTGGCGAAATTGCATGCCGCAGTACACGTTGGGGCACTTGGATCGTGTTTCGCAGATAGAGGAGTGCGTCAGCCAACAAAAAGGATTGGAGTTAGCTGGCAACAGTTATCGCGGCGTTGGTGTTCCGGCTTGTATCGAAAGCGGCACCCAGGCAGCTCGCCGCTTGTTGGAGGCGACGTAAATGTGGCGACAGTTGCTTCCGGCCTGTCTTGTGCGGTGGCGGAGGCATAAAGCTATACGCACACGAAATAAGCCGACCGACTCGGCAGTTCCTTGTAACTTTTCAACCACGAAAGAAACGAAATACACGAAAATCAACTGATCGGAGATCTTTGAAATTCGATCCTGACTTTCGTGTGTTTAGTGTATTTCGTGGTTGTTAAATTCTAACTGGCGCGACAATGAAAAGTGGTATCGCTCCGCCACCGCGGATGACAGGCCAGAGGCGCCAGAGGCAACTGTCGCCACCTTTGCGGCTAAAGCCGGTGTTCCGCTGGTTCTGCACTTCTGCGAAACAGCCATGGCAAATGTCCGATGATCAAGATTCCCAGGTAGTTACAGGCCAAGTCACTCACGTCCAACGTCCGATTACTGAGCCATCGTTGCGAGAGTTCTTCGAATGTCGCCAGCAGTAGCATCACGAACGTACCCCACAAGAGCCACGAGTTACGTCGGGAAACGGCCGCCAGGTTCAACGATAAGTTCAGTAGCAGCGCCATGGTCCCCACCAGCACAAAATGCAGCCATTTGTCGCTGGCGTAGGTTTGGACCCAAGCAAAAGTTGGCTGGTACCAGCCCGCAGAGGCACACCAAACAATGAAAGCGATCGCCGATGCGTAGATAACGGTCAAAAGCCGGATGAAACTTCTAAAATTCAAGGTAGACCGTTTTTTCTTTTGAATTGAAATGGATTTTGTACCAAAAAGGTGCGAAAGGAATTCCCACTATTGACGGTTAGAGGACGGGTTTCGACAATCCCTTAACCAGAATTTTAATTGGAAAAACATGCCTACACAATTTTTGCCACAACCCAGTCCCGACGCCAGTTTGCCAGATGAAAATGGTCGGTTCGGGAAATTCGGCGGTCGCTTTGTTCCCGAAACATTGGTGGCAGCCTTAGATCAGTTAGAAGACGAATATAAAAAAGCTCAGCAAGACCCCGCTTTTCAAAAGCAGCTTGATGGTTTGCTAAAAGATTTCGTTGGCCGAGCTTCGCCGATTTACTATGCCAAGCGTTTGACCGAAGCCACTGGCGGCGCGCAAATCTGGTTCAAGCGAGAGGACCTTAACCATACCGGTGCTCATAAAATCAACAGCACCATTGGTCAAGCATTGTTGACGATGCGAATGGGTAAGACACGTGTGATCGCTGAAACCGGAGCTGGTCAGCACGGCGTTGCCACAGCGACCGCGTGTGCTCATTTTGGTTTGCCTTGCATCGTTTACATGGGCGAAGAAGATGTGCGGCGTCAATCGCCAAACGTGCAAAGCATGCGCATGCTAGGTGCGGAAATTCGGCCAGTTACCACTGGTAGTAGGACTCTTCGTGACGCTGTCAATGAAGCGATGCGCGACTGGATGAGTACCGTGAAGGACACGCATTACATTTTGGGCTCGGTCGTGGGGCCTCATCCGTTCCCGCAAATCGTAAGAGATTTTCAATCGGTTATTGGCCGCGAGACGATCGAACAATCGCAAGAGCGATTCGGTCGCTTGCCCGATGCCGTCGTGGCTTGTGTGGGGGGTGGTAGCAATGCGGCGGGGATGTTCTTTCCGTTTGTGGCGAACACCGATGTTCCTTTGGTCGGAGTGGAAGCAGGTGGTGTGAACGAACAGCCCGGTCAGCACGCGTCGAGTTTGACGTTTGGCAAGCCCGGTGTGTTGCACGGTAGCTTTAGTTACGTATTGCAAGACGAAGACGGACAAACTGATGATGTGCATTCGGCGTCAGCCGGTTTGGACTATCCAGGTGTGGGCCCAGAGCACTCGCATTGGAAATCCACTGGGCGAGTCGAGTACCGGGCTTGTCGCGACGAAGAAGCGTTGGCAACGTTCGATTTGGTCGCGCGTACCGAGGGCATTTTGCCGGCTCTGGAATCGTCTCACGCAATCGCAACCGGCATTGAAGTTGCGAAAGAACGTGGGAAGGACGAGATTGTAATGATTTGTTTGTCGGGTCGTGGCGATAAAGACGCTGCTGAAATTCAGCGACTCCGCGATGACCTTGGTTTGCCGAGCTATTAAATGCTTCGTGATCGCTTGAGCATTTTGTGTCTTGAGCTCTAGTCTTGAAAAGCACTAGGAAAATATCTTTTTATTGGAATCCATTATGTCGGCGATCGACGAACTGTTCAAAAAACTAAAAGCAGAAAACAAAAAGGCCTTCATGCCTTTTATCACTGCTGGCGATCCAGATTTGCAAACCACCACCGCGCTGTTGAAAACGTTGGATGCCGCCGGTTGCCATTTGGTGGAATTGGGAATCCCTTATAGCGACCCAATCGCCGATGGGCCTGTGATTCAAGCGTCTTATACGCGGGCGTTGAACAACGGCAGTAAATTGGCGAGCATCTTTGAAATGGCCAAGCAGGTAACGCCGACGATTTCGATGCCGGTGGTTTCGATGGTCAGTTACGCGATCATTTATCGGATGGGGCTGGATAAGTATTTGGACCAAGCGATCGCAGCGGGGATTGCTGGGGCGATCGTTCCCGACATGCCGATGGATGAGTCGGCTGAGTTTGCTGTAAAATGCCGCGAACGAGATTTTAGTTTGATTCAGTTGATCACGCCAACAACCAGCAAAGAACGGGCGGTCGCGATCGCGAGTCAGACAACAGGTTTTATTTATTACGTCTCGATCACCGGTATTACTGGCGAGCGAACGGAGTTACCCCCTGAGTTGACTGATAATTTACGTTGGTTGAAGACTCAGACGGACCTGCCGATTTGCGTGGGTTTTGGGATTAGCTCGCCCGAACACGTGGAAGTGCTCAAGCCGGTGTGTGACGGAATGATTGTCGGGTCGGCGATCGTGCGTCGAATCGCTGCCGCGTCAGAGGGAAGTTCGACCGAGGCAGTGTTGGCCGATGTAGATGGTTTTGCGAAAACAATGCTGTCGGCAGTGAATGAGTAAAACGTAGCCGGAGTCGCCAGACTTCGGGCGAATTGCCAGTACGCCTGAACTCTGGCGAGCCCAGCTACGTCCGCTAGCACTTTTGTCCCAGCACCGCCTGTAGCTGTCCGCTTTCTAATAGCAGCAAGGTTTGCATTCGTCTTTTCGTCGTTGCCTAAGCTCTCTAGACTCGGCGAAAAATGCAAGATCTTTTGTTGGCAGGATGCCGCTATGTTTGGACTCGGAAAAAAACGAAACAAAGAAGTCGAACTGGAAGCTGAAAACGCTCGCCCGCGGCGGCGCGGCCGCGCCGAATTCAAAAAGCGATCGGCTCGTTGGCCTTACTATCTGTTGATATTGCTTGCGCTGATATTCTTTCTGCCGAATATAGTCGGTTGGTCTGGTTTGCATCAAACGGCGATCAATTACGCCGCTGCCGACTTCCGAGGCAAGATTCAAGTCGAGAAATTTTCTGCAGGATGGTTGCAACCGATCGAGCTCTCTGGTGTTCGAGTGGTCGACGATCAACAGCAGCTACTGCTGGAAGCCGATTCAATTCGAACGTCGAAAAAGCTATTCAAGTTATTGGGCGTATCTGACTACGGGCAAGTTACCGTCGACCGACCGGTTGTTCAAATTCAAATGCGACCAGGTGGCAGTAATCTTGAAGATGCCTTGGCCAACTATCTAACTCCCACAGAAGAACAGCCGGATGAAGATGACAGTACTGAGCTTCCTAAGCTCCAATTGAACATCAATGAAGGTAATGTAGTTTTAGCGGGCGTGGACCAAAGCCGAGTTTGGCAGATTGATTCGTTGAACGGTCGAGTGCAAACGGGTAGTTCCAGCGCTCCAGTGATTGCTGAAATCGCAGCGAGAGTGACTCCTCAAATATTTGATTCGCAAGGGCAATGGGTTCCCCAACAGTCCGGTGCGATGACGATGGTTAGCCAAGTCGACGCCGGCGCAAGCCAACTTGAATTTGGTTCAGTTGATGTGGCGATTGAAACCAAACAATTGCCACTTTCGTTTTTTGGGCCATTGTTGGAACGGGTTGTTGGTGAAGCACATGTCGAAGGAGCAATGACGGGGAGTCTGCAAGGCAACTATAGCGGCGCCGATCATTCGGTTGCCGTTCATGTCGAAGGGCTGAATTGCCAGAATACTGAATTCGCCTGCGCTGCCCTGATGAATGAGGATCGAATTGCAATCCAGAATCTGGTTTCCAATGGCGACCTACAGATTACACCTCGCTTGATATCTGCTAGTGAGTTCAACTTGAATAGTGATATCGGTAGTCTCCGTGCGAACGGGCATTTCGATGTGCAGCAAATTTCGCAGCTTGGCAACAACGGCCGACTTTTGGATTCACCGTTTCAAATGAATGGCGAACTTGATCTGGGGCGAGTGATTCAAATGTTGCCGTCGACGCTACAGTTACATGAAGATCTAGATGTTAAATCCGGCAAAGTCATATTTCAGGTCAACAGTCAAAACGAAAACGGCACTCGCCGGTTGGTCGTAAATATGGACACTGCCAATTTAGCGGCAGATCGAGCTGGACAATCGATTGTGTGGGCCAAGCCGTTACGTTTGGTGGGTACGATCGCAGAAACTAATCAACAGCTGACCATTGAAAATGTTCGCTGCGAATCGGAGTTTTTGAACGTAGAAGGCCATGGAGACTTGCGAGCCGCTCAATTTGTGCTCGACGGTGACTTGCAAAAGTTGACTCAGCGGGTTGGGCAATTTGTTGACCTGTCCGGCACGACGATGCAAGGTTTGTTGAAGGGCAGTTTGAACTGGAAAATTAATGGAGCCAATGGTGGGCAGCCGACATCGTTGGCGAGTTTGAACAATTCACCGATTCAAATCGGCGGCAATTTCACCATCGCAAATCCAGTGATCGAAACTCCCTTGTTGCCCCGTTGGGCTCCGAAGGAAGTCAACGTGAATCTGGCAGGCGTCGGAGTTGCTCGGGAAGCGGATGGGCAATTCGCCGCGTTACAGTTGGATCAAGGCCGAGTCCAATTGGATATCGGTACTGAACGTGCGATCGCGGTGCTGGCGAATCCGGTTGCCGATGCGTTTACAGCTGAACGTTGGAATGCAACGTGTAGCGCTTCGGGTAATCTTGGACGCTGGTTAGCTCACTTGCAAAACTTTGTTGACTTGGGTCCGATCCAAGGAAATGGTGATCTAGTCTTGAACTCCAACGTTACGCTCGGGCCTGAAGATATTCAGTTTCAAGGCACGAAGTATCAGTTTACCGATTTCGCATTCGCCGGTTACGGGTTGAAAGCTGCTGAATCAACGGTCACCGGTGAGCTGGCTGGCCGATACGTTTACGAAACAGGAATGGTTGAGATTCCCGAGATGACCGTTGCTGCCGATTCGGTTTCCGCGCGGGCGAGGGATTTGAATCTTGGCTATAACCATTATTTGCAGATCGCTGGCGATGTTGCTTTTCGGGCTAACGTAAATCGAGTTGCGGATTGGTTTGAACTGTCGCCAACGGATGAGAGCATTTTTTGGTTTGGTGATGCGGAAGGCATCGTAAAGTTAGCCACCGATGCCAATGGTATTTCGATGGTGATTGAGTCCGACGTCAACGACATGGCTGCTGCGACACAGACGATTAACTTACCGGCCACCAATGGAGGGCCTTTGCGAAACGTGGCTGCTGGTCAACGACAATGGAACGCATTGTGGCGAGATGCAAAGGTACGCGTGACTGGCGGGGTGAAACTGAATCATGCCTTCGATGCGGTAACGTTTAACGAAACGGCGATTCAAGCGACAAGCTTGAGCGGTGTGGTGACCGGGTCGATTACCGATTTGTACCAAACAATGAATGTTGATGTTTCGGGGGCTTGGCAGCCTGACTGGAGTCAAATCAATGGCTTGTTGGTGGAGCTCGCCGGCGGTGCGATTGAATTTAAAGGTACGAGGGCTCAAGAGTTTACGATTCGCGGGCCATTGTTTGCCGCCAATGCCAGTCAGCCGGGCGGTAGTGGCGCTTGGGTGCCGAACGACTTGTTTGCCAACGCTTCCTTGCATATCGACAGCGGTGAGATCTTGGAGTTGGCAGTGGGCCAAACTGATTTTGCGGTTGCTTTGAATCAAGGCGTTGCTCAGGTCTCAACCGCTGGAATCCCGTTTGCTGGTGGTAGCATTAAAGTGGCACCGACAATTGATTTGCGAACGGCCAGTCCACAGCTAAAGATCGAGCGAACTCGTGTGGTTGATCAAGTTCAGCTACGCCCAGAGACGGCTCGTAAATGGCTCAAGTACGTTGCTCCGTTGGTCGCCGATGCTACCAGTGCGCAAGGGAGTCTGACGGTGGACATTGATTCTGCTAGTGTTCCCTTGTTGGATGCTGAAGAAATGACCGCCAGTGGCACGATTCATCTAAGCCAGACGGCGGTCGGAGCTGGCCCGTTGGCAGAACAGCTATTGGGGTCGGTATTGGAAATTCGAAAAATATTGAAGCCAGAGTCCGAAGAAAAAACGGTTCGAACTTCGATTGAAATCAAAGACCAGTCGGTGCCTTTCATTGTGCAAGACGGTCGTGTGTATCATAAGCAATTGGAATTCTCGCACAAAGAGTTGACCATTCGAACCAGTGGTAGTGTCGGTTTTGATCAAGGGTTGCAACTGACTGCTGTGATCCCGATCGATGATGATTGGATCGACGGAAACAAATACTTGGCAGGGCTGAAGGGACAGTCGCTATCGTTGCCCATTGGCGGTACAGTCTCCCAACCGCAGATTGACAAAACCATGATCAATCAGCTTTCGCAAGATTTGGTCCGTAAGACAGCATCGGCTGCGGCTCAAACGGCAGTGCAAGAGAAGCTAACGCCAAAGATCAACGAATACCAGCAGAAGTTCAACGAAAAATTAAACGGCGGGTTTAACAAACTGCAAGGCAAACTCCAAGACGGTATCAATAAGAACCTGAACTTGGAAAAACTAGGTATCGGAGGCGAAGGTGCGGGTGGTTTGTTACCAAACTTGGTGCCTGGTCAGCAACAAGGGACGCTTCCCAAGGCTGACCCGAAAGAATTGTTGAAGGGCATCGGTAGTCTGTTTGAATAGACGGTTCTTTCGAGTTTTTAGTGGCTCGTCTGCAATAATTAAGTCTGGTTTTTTTCGGATAAGCCGTAGTGGACGAGGCTACGAGTCCTGAAGCTGAGCACCTCCGCAAGGATTCGTAGCCTCATCCACTACGGGGCGGTTTGTCAAAACGCTCTGCTTTAAAAGCTGGTATGCTGTGGTGTACATCGTCGCTTCGTTTTAACTGATATCCTTCTTTCTTTTCTGTCGTGCTTCAATCGTGAAACTACATTTCCTCGGCACTACTGGCTACCATCCCAATAACCAACGCCAAACGGCCTGTATGATGCTGCCCGAGATTGGCGTGATCTTGGACGCGGGCACAGGAATCTTTCGGGCGCGTGATTTGATTCAGACCGATCACTTGGACATCTTTTTGTCGC
>CAZKTR010000056.1:0-13310 GCA_964555525.1 uncultured Pirellulaceae bacterium | reverse complement strand
AAATCATCGTCATCGACGACGGGCAAATCATCGAATCAGGCAACCACCAATCACTCATGAAACTCAACGGCCACTACGCCCAAATGGTCGCCCGGCAGGCGAACTCAATCGATACGTAACATGAATTGTTAGCCCCGCCAAAAAATGGACAACGCATTATCCAATCAACGAACATCCAACGATCCAGCCGGAGCTAAATTTGGCTGGGTACGCTTGACGTTGGATCTTGCTTTGCTGTGGTCTTTCATTAGCGCCATTTCGATTCCGCTTCGAATCGACAACTGGCCGCCAGCAGTCTTTCTGTCATATCCGCCACGAGCCCCTTATATCTTGCTGGCGGTTGGATTTGCAATCTATTTATTGATCACCCGATTCTTGCTACGCCAAATCCAACGTGGGTACTGGATCAGGCTCGGCATGAGTCTGGCAGTCATTATCTGTTGTATCTATTCGCTTGGCTGGAATCCACTGCGAACACTTCCCGTAATCGCAAGCGACACGCTTAGGTCCTCAATAAGCTTAGTAACCGCCAACACGGGTGAACACTCGGTCGAGTTCGTTGACCAGCTTGCGAAAACCAATCTTCCAGCGGTCATTTGTTTACAAGAAATCCCAGTACGTCACCACGAGGCGATCGCGACGAGATTCCCAAGTCATCAATTGTTTTACAGTAAAGACGATACGAATCTCGACCACGACGGCGACTTGGTATTTACGAATGTAACCTGCTTAGATCGTTCAACTTTTGATACCGAACAGGCGGTGGTAGACGCTAACGTAACTGGTTATCGAACGTTCGCCGTTGTTGCACCGTTACGCTCGAACCCATCTGAGTCTTTGGCAATCGTAAACGTTCACACCACCAAAGCACTCGTATTCCATGCCGGCTTGCAAGGTTTTATTTTTGAGACACCTCGCAAATCACAGCGACACGTCGACGAACGAATCGCGATTGAAGCATGGGCAAACAAACAACCAAGCAAACTGGGGATTTTACTCGCCGGTGATTTCAACGCACCAACCCACACCGTTGGTGCTAGGTTCCAACAATTTACCAACTCGCACTTGGTGACCACCAACAGCAGCCTACTAACGTTCCCTGAATCTTGGCCAGTACTAGGGATCGATCACGTGTTTGGTAACGCTCGGGTTCACTTTACGAAATCTGAAGTCCTCCGAAACCCATTCAGTGACCATCGATACCGACGAGTCGAATTTAGCTCCTCAGATTTGTAGTGGATTCCAGCAGCAGCCAAACGTGCTACACTACTCGCCGCCCCATCGGCTGATAGACGCCATAGAACTCACCACCGCTGCACGACAATTAAACTCAATCGACGCTAAACCAAAACATGGACACTCCATCCCCTGCCGAATTTGGCGAAGCTGAAATCACTGACTTAGTCGCGGCCTTTTACCGTCGTGTCCGCACCGATGATCTGATTGGTCCAATGTACCCCGACGACGACTGGGAGGGATCCGAAAAACGATTACGAGACTTTTTGATCTTTCGCTTTGGCGGATCCGATCGCTACATCCAAGAACGAGGCCACCCTCGACTGCGGATGCGTCACGCTCCGTTCTCCATCGGGATCCCCGAACGCGATCGCTGGCTCGAGCTAATGTCCGCAGCGATGAAAGAAACCAACGTCCCCGGCTCGGTGTCACTAAACCTAAAAACGTTCTTCGAACAAGTCGCCGACTTCATGCGCAATCGTTAAGCCCTCCAACGATCGGCTCACAAATCTGCTTTAGACTTTGACCTTACAGGCAAGGTCGGTAGCATGCCGGTCGCCTCAGGGTTCAGCTCGAAAGATGGATTCTTCCTCTCAAGCAAAATATACTCCAGCAATGTCATCTTCAAAATCACATGGGTCTTCGAATCCGTAAGTTGGTATTCATCTATCTCAACTTCCTCAGTGAAATAAAAGTCAAAATCAGAAACGTCAAGATCCAAACGAGCTGCGATATCAGCATCAATCTCGCAGTCAATGCGCATGATCAATGAATCCTTCTCCCCCAGAAAACCGCCACTGTTAATGACAGGGTATTCAAAGGTGAATGGTGCAAAAAAGAAAACAACGGCCAATGCCAAAATCAGCGTGAAGACCAACATCGCTCTAATAGAAAAAGTTTTCATCGCTCAGAGGCCTCAAACCAACATCGAACTTAACTTTAGCAGCAACGAAAAATTTTCACTAAAGCGTACACACAAGCCATCAACAAAATAGAACCGGCGATGCAGTAGCCCGCAATCCAAGTCAAGTCAGCCGCAACAGCATTCCATGGAAAACTATTAGTCATATAACCATCCGTAGAAAGCATCCACCAATGCATGCACCAAGCATACACAGCAAGAGCCGACAACAATCCACTGATCCCGGCACAAGTCCACCTTAAGCAAGTTATCGCAAAATCTCCAAAAGAACGGTTTTGTACTACACGCGCAACTTCCTCCGAAGCGCTAGGTGGATCAAAAGGGTTTTGTTTCAAAATTGCTTTCCTATCGATTAAAACGATGCCAAGAACTGTAAATATTCCACGATCACCAAACCGAACCGACGATCACTTATATTTTATACTAACTATCACCGCTTGGTCGGGAATCTTTACACAGCATTCCGTAACAAACGACGTCTTCGAATACGCCCCACTTGCGAGCATGTTGGCGCAAAACGCCTTCTTTGCTGAAGCCAGCTTTTTCTAATACGCGAGCCGATGCGCCGTTGCGGGCGATGTGTTGAGCAAAAATCCGGTTCAGGCCTAGTTTCTCAAAACCATAGTCAAGCACCGCAACGACCGCTTCGGTGCAAAAACCATTGCCCCAATAATCGCGACCAAACCAGTAACCGATCTCGGCCTGATGGTCCAAGTCCGAGATCGCTAATCCCACCGTCCCAATCAACTCGGGAACTTCTTCGGATCCCTCCGCCAGTTGCAGACAAACCGCAAACACCACCGCTCGGCCGCACCGCACGAGCTCCGCGTGCTCGGCCAACCAAGCTTCGGCCGCACCTTCGGGGTATGGATAAGGGATGTAAAGCGTGCTGCAAGCCACTTGCTTATCGTTGACCAAGTAGTGAATTCGGGGTGCGTCGGTGGATCGAAACTGACGCAACACCAGCCGTTTAGTTTTCAAGTTGTCAGAAAAACCCTGACTCTCATCCACGATTCGTATTTCCTTAGAAGCATATTTCAACGTTTTACTTTGATTCAGCAATTCTAATCGAATCTCATTTCAACGGCATACGTGTAGAAACAAGAATTCTACGACTGCGGGGGTCGGGTTGTAACGATTAGTAGGCGGATTATGCGCTCAGAAAAAGGTTTGTTTTATCGTGAACTCAATCAAGGCACATTTCGTGACCTAGATTTGAGCATCGAACCGGAAAGCAGACCCACAAATTACGGCTTCCGGATTCTACTTACCCACGAGACCACCATGACCCACCCTGACCCTATTCACGACGAGTTTGCAGACAAACTTGGCAATGAAACTACTCCTTTTGGTAGCTTTGAAGCCGCCAGCGAAGGTGAACTTGCTGCCCATTTGCAAGTCAATCAGTACGATCAATTTCAATTGACTGATGCTGTTCGACCGGCAATGGACTTAAAAATCAAGCCTTCCCAAGGCTATCGTCACGATACTTACATCGACGAAGAATCCAATGCGAAGGTGCCTGTCATCATGGCTGCGGCGTCTAAAGAAATCGTGTTCCCACTGTTCATGAATATGATCAGTCGCCTTGGAACCGTTGTCGATGTCGTGCTTGAATCGAGCCATAACGGAACGCGAACTGGTCACGTTGACATGTATCGCGAACATATCGATATGCCTGTACTCTCGAGCATCCTTTGGGATTTCGAGGACCTATTGACTAACGATGGCTGTACTGGCATCGCGGTTTTGAATCCTCGCACTCCACAAGAGATTCAATTCGAAGAACACAAACTGCTGATCGTTTACGGTAGCCCGCTTGAGCCTTGCGAGTTCACGCTGGAATCACATGGCTTGCCTGAACGACAAGACATGAAGTTCATCACCGAAGCCGAGCACATTCATAGCTCGTCTGAAAACTACGCCGAACGTTTCAACCAACTCCGTACGGCGTTGGGATTAGATGGATCATTGGACACCGACGATCGTCGCATCGACGAAGGATTGTATGGCAACGATGGTGAAGAGTTCGGTGGCTTGATCTAGAATCATCCGACCAAAACCGACGAGGCAAATAAAAAGGGCGACCCAATTTGGGCCGCCCTTTTTATTTGGTTGTCTCGAAAATACAAGCTCGCGGCGCAAGCAAGTGCATTTGCAAGAAATTGACCAATGCACTCGCTCGCGCGTCGAGCTTATATTTCTGCTAACGTAAAATCAAACGGGCCGTTCAACACCACCACCTAAAACCGATCCTGCAACGCTTCGACCCCCATCGCTTCACCGCGCAGAGCCTGCAAAGCTTCGACCACGGCCTCGGCGGCCTGGATCGTAGTGATACATGGAATGCCATGCTGAACTGAAGTCGCACGAATCGTGCCTTCGTCGGTACGAGCACCTTTACCACTGGGCGTGTTCAAAATCAAATCCACGCCATCGTTCTTCATGTGATCGATCAAGTTCGGTTGGCCTTCGATGATCTTTTTGACCACTTGAACCGGCACACCCGCCTCTTCAATCTTACGAGCAGTACCTGCGGTCGCCAAAACAGTGTAGCCCATTTCATGCAATTGCTGAGCGATCTTGACCGCGCGATCTTTGTGTCTTGAACTAACACTCACGAACACGTTGCCTTCGGTTGGCAACGTCACGCCAGCAGCCAACTGACTCTTCGCAAACGCGATTGGGAAGCTCTTGGAAATCCCCATCACTTCGCCAGTCGAACGCATCTCCGGGCCCAACACGATATCGACGCCCACAAACTTACGGAACGGGAAAACGCTTTCTTTGACGCTATAAGTTGTCGGCAACGGCTGCTCTTTAATGCCAAGCTCCGCCAACGTGTGACCGGCCATGACTTTGGTCGCGATATTGGCGACAGGAACGCCCGTCGCTTTGGCAACAAACGGAACCGTACGACTGGCCCGCGGATTGACCTCAAGCACGTATACGTTGGTCACGTTGTCTTCTTTTTTGACCGCAAACTGAACGTTCATCAAACCAATCACATTTAGTTCCTTGGCCATCGCCTTGGAAGCTTCACGGATCTCGTTCATTGTTTCTTCTGACAACGTGTAAGGCGGAATCGAACACGCGGAGTCTCCCGAGTGCACCCCGGCCTCTTCAATGTGCTCCATAATCCCCGCGACCACCACATCCGTTCCGTCACAGATGCAATCGACGTCGACTTCGATCGCTTCCTCAAGAAACTTGTCGATCAGAACCGGCTGACCGGCCGCCACGATAAACGCCTCAGCAACAAACCGCTCAAACTGCGCCTTATCGTAGCAAATCTCCATCGCGCGACCGCCCAACACAAAGCTTGGACGCACTAACACCGGATAGCCAACCGTCGCCACTTGCTGACGAGCTTCAGCCATCGTGCGAGCGATTCCGTTTGCTGGCTGCTTCAAACCAACCTTGTTTAGTAATTGCTGGAACTGCTCGCGATCTTCCGCGGCATCGATGGTATCGACACTGGTACCAATCACAGGCACACCCGCTTCGGACAAGGCCCGTGCCAAGTTCAATGGAGTTTGACCACCGAACTGAACAATCACGCCATCTGGCTGAATTCGATCACAGATGTTCAAAACATCTTCTACCGTCAACGGCTCGAAGAACAACAAGTCACTGGTGTCGTAATCGGTTGAAACCGTTTCTGGGTTCGAGTTCACCATCACCGACTCGATACCCAGTTCACGCAACGCAAAGCTCGCATGGCAGCAGCAATAATCGAACTCGATGCCCTGCCCGATTCGGTTCGGACCACCACCCAAAATCATGATGCGTTTTTTGTCCGACTTGCTGGGCGCCTCGCACTCGGATTCGTAAGTCGAATAGTAATACGGTGTGTAAGCTTCGAATTCAGCAGCACAAGTATCAACTGATTTGTAAGTTGAGATCACGCCCAAAGATTTTCGCTGTTCGCGAACAGTGATTTCGTTTGAATCCCAGATCGTTGCCATCTGGCGATCGGAGAAACCAAATTGTTTGGCTTGCAACATTTCTTCTTTGGTGATGCCTTCGAGCGTCCGAGTCCGCAAGAAATCTTCCATTTCGACAATGCCCGACAAGTGGTGCAAGAACCAATGATCGATCTTGCACAACTCATGAATCTCATCGATCGTCATGCCGCTTTTGAACGCGTATCGCAAGTACCATGGCCGATCAGAGTTAGGCACCGACAACTTCGCCCGAATCTCGTTTCGATCAGGTTGCTCATCGGTTCCCCACAGATCTTTACTGTCGCAGCCAAAACCAAAGCTACCAACTTCCAAACCACGCAAAGCCTTCTGGAACGATTCTTTAAAGGTACGACCGATGGCCATCGTTTCACCGACGGACTTCATCTGAGTCATCAACGTTGAATCGGCTTCAGGGAATTTTTCGAAGGTAAAGCGAGGAATCTTTGTGACAACGTAATCTATCGTTGGTTCAAAACAAGCTTTGGTTTCGCGCGTAATATCGTTGTTCAGTTCCCACATGCGGTAACCCACGGCCAACTTTGCCGCGATCTTTGCGATCGGGAAACCGGTTGCCTTAGAAGCCAACGCACTGGACCGACTCACGCGCGGGTTCATTTCGATCACGATCATTCGCCCGGTGTCGGGGTGAATGGCAAACTGAATGTTAGAACCGCCAGTTTCAACTCCAATCTCGCGAATCACCGCAAGACTTGCGTCACGCATTCGCTGGTATTCTTTGTCAGACAATGTTTGAGCGGGCGCGACGGTGATCGAGTCGCCGGTGTGGACGCCCATTGGATCAAAGTTCTCAATCGCGCAGATGATGACGACGTTGTCATCCAAGTCACGCACGACTTCCATCTCGTACTCTTTCCAGCCGATGATGGACTCTTCGATCAAAACTTCGTTTGTTGGCGACTGGTCGAGGCCACGGCGCACCAATAAGTCGAATTCATTTTTGTTATAAGCGATCGCCGAACCACTACCGCCCATAGTAAAGCTTGGTCGAATCAAACAAGGCATACCAACTCGCTCTTGTACTTCGCGAGCTTCTTCGACGGTGTTGACTGTTTTTCCGTAACAGATGTCCAAACCACAAGCGTGCATCGCTTGCTGGAAGCGATCACGGTTTTCAGCTTTGTCGATCACGTCGGCGTCGGCCCCGATCATTTCAACACCATGCCGCTCAAAGACTCCATTGGCGGACAAATCCATGGCCAAATTCAATGCCGTTTGACCACCGAGTGTTGGCAGTAGTGCGTCAGGTTTTTCTGCGGCGATGATCTTTTCAACAATCCGCCAATCCAGCGGTTCGATGTAGGTCCGCTCAGCGGTGGCGGGGTCAGTCATGATCGTCGCTGGATTCGAATTGACCAACACAACCTCGTAGCCCTCTTCGCGGAGAGCTTTACAAGCTTGGGTACCTGAGTAATCGAACTCGCAAGCTTGGCCGATCACAATTGGACCAGAACCAATGAGCATGATTTTTTTGATATCGTCGCGACGTGGCACAGTTATTTGCCTCGGTTGTTACGGGTTTCGATGGGCTTTTGGCTGAACAAATTTCGAACCACGTGAAAAGTTATTTCCGCGTCCAATTTGCTGCATTTACAAAATTTCCCAAGCGTACCAACCACCCCCGCAACCCTTCAAGGTGCCGACCCATATTCCGACCAAATTCAGCGCAAACTTTTCAAAATCTACACCCCTTGCTCAAAAACGTTTTCTAGTATGGGGAGCAACCGAAGCCGACAACGTTAGCCGGTAACACATGAAGCAAATTATCCGACCAAACAAACTTTGCCGGTGCTTGGTCCAGCCAGCCAGAGGCCAACCAACAATGACTAAATGCCAAGTGAAGAGTCCAATAAAGTGCTATTAGACTTTGGGAGAGCTTTAGGCTTTGGCGGCAAATCGGGCTTGGCCGGCACGATCTTGAACGAATTCAAGAACTTATCAGCCACTTCCTCATGGTACTTTTCCTTTTCAACATAACTCGGCAGATCCATGACAACGGTCAATTGATAAAGCCGCCGGCCTTTGAGGAAAGCGCGTGAAAGCGCAACGTATTCGTTGTCTTGGTTGTCAGCGAACTGGTAAGCGAATTGGCGCCCTTTGACACCGCCTGACTCAATCTCACGCTTGTCCAACAACTGCCCGGCCACGTTGGTTAAACTGCCGCGAATCACCCCCTCAAGGGTGTTATTTAACCCATTTTTTCCACGTGGCAGCTCGGCCATGTCGTTGTAATTTACCGTAAAGTTCATTTTCGCTTTAGGAACGTTACCGATGTACAACCGGACCTTGATCGGAGGCCTGCCTTTGACGGGCGTAAAGGTTCGCTCAACAAACCTAGGTTTGACCGGCATCTCGAACTTCGCTCGAGACCCAGCCGGACTTAATTCCTTCCAATCGATACGCTTCAAATCCGTCTCGTCGGCGTCTGCCTCAGTCTTGTCCTCAGCCATCGGCATCTGAAAAGCCTGGGCCGTTGGCGGCAAACCCGCCAACAGGCAAATCGACAGAGCCACGCCGTGCAACAAACCAAGTCGCGCGCCCAATGAGCCCGCTGCCAAGGAAGAAAATCCAAATCGTAAATTGAAGCTAAACATATTTTTCGTCGATCGATATTCAAGCAGGGACGTGGAACCAGCCTGAGGGGTTTATCAAACTAAAAAAGAGGGATAGGCACGATGCCTGCTGCAGCTTTGGACCGCCACTGGACGATTTTAGCGACTTTTCAAGTATTCAGCCGCCCCGGTTTTGCCAAAATCGAGGTTGCTACGATAAGATACCCCTGTAATTCCCAAATCATGGTCCCAAAAATTCATTTTTAGAGGTGTTTTTTGTCTAGTCCAAGCCGCAGCGGTGCCTTTGATTCAGCCGTTGACAAACGTGTCGAACGTTTCACCGAAAGCATTAGCTTTGACGCACGTCTATTCCGTCACGACATCGCCGGCAGTATCGCCCACGCCAGTATGCTAGCCGACCAAGGTATCTTGACCGCCGACGAACGCGACCAAATCAAATCAAACCTGACGGACATCCAAAAAGAAATCGAAGCTGGAACATTTCCCATTCGTGAAGAATTGGAAGACATCCACATGAACATCGAACAAGCCTTAATTGATCGTGTCGGTGATGTCGGACGAAAGCTGCACACTGGTCGCAGCCGCAACGATCAAGTCTCAACCGACCTTCGACTTTGGGTTCGTGATGCGATCGATCAAATCGACCAGCGGTTGGCTGATCTGCAACGAGCATATTTGAGCCGCTGTGAAAAAGACGTCGGTGTGATCATCCCAGCTTACACTCACCTGCAACGTGCTCAACCAGTTCTAGCAAACCATGTTTGGCTGGCTTATGTCGAAAAATTCGCCCGCGACCGAGAGCGCTTGGCCGACTGCCGAAAACGTGTGAACCTGTGCAGCCTAGGCACGGCGGCTTTGGCAGGTACGACGCTGAACATCGACCGACGAAACTCCGCCAAACGTTTGGGCTTTGACGGAATCGTGGCCAACAGTATCGATTCTTCCAGTGACCGCGACTTTGTCCTCGAAACGCTTTTCTGTTTGGCAACCATTGGGATCCACCTGAGCACGTGGGCTGAAGAATGGATCTTATGGGCGACCGTGGAATACGACTTCATTAAGCTGCCACATGAATTTTGCACCGGCAGCTCGATCATGCCCCAAAAAATCAACCCGGACGTGCTCGAGCTAACCCGCGGCAAATCAGCTCGTCTAATCGGAAGCCTGCAAACACTACTGGTTTTGACCAAGGGCCTACCGCTGGCCTACAACCGGGATTTGCAAGAAGACAAACCGCCGTTGTTTGACGCCGTCGACACGGTGAAAGCCTGCCTGGAGCTAGCCGCTCCGCTGGTTGCCGGAGCTAATTTAAAGGTAGATTCGATCAATTCTCGTATCGAAAAGGGCTTTTTAGACGCCACCACGTTAATGGAATACCTGATCAAACGTGGGATGCCCCAACGCAGTGCCCACCACTCAATTGGTGAATTGGTTCGCTTGGCGACTTCAAAATCCGCAACCCTAGCCGAACTTTCCCTCGAAGATTTCCAATCGGTTGACTCCGATTTGGACGAGTCTGTTTATGATGTACTGGGCGTTAAAAACGCTGTCAAAGCCTTTCAAAGCGAAGGTTCGACCAACCCTGCACGAGTCGGCCAGCAAATTGAACTTTGGAAAAGCCGTCTGAAATAGGTGGTCGACCCCATGGTATGCTTGGGGCATGAAAAACCGTGACTTGGTCGCCCCTTTGAATCCCAATGACAGCCCTATTATCGCTACCGTAGTTACAATCGGTACAGCCGATTTAAACCTGTTGCAAGTCTTGATGAAACGACGATCCCATTAACGTCATGACCCCACTTTGCTGTACGACCGGACTTACATTGCGCCGCCATCCACACCACCTGCTCACTGATAGCCAGCCCCCCAATGGCCAAGCCTGGGCTGCTAATTTCAGCCGCAAGCTACTGGCTTGCGCGGCCGCGCTGACCCTTTTGCTATCCGCTACCGCTGGCTCATTGGCCCAAGAACCCGCGGCCGAGTTGTCGGACGTTCAGCGTACGATTCGCAGCACCCTGCAAGACCGCAACCCGCAAGAGCCAGTGCCAGTGGCACAAGCAGCCGAAATGCTAGTGAACGTGGAACTGTATGAAGACGCCAAAGCGATGCTGACCCGACTTCAAGCCCTGCAACTAAACGACGAACAACTACTAGACTTGACCGCCAAAGTTGGCTCCAGTTTCTTTCAAGAAATCTATCTAAACCGTGACCTTCAGCCGATTGGCCAAGCCGTAGGCGATTACGTCCTACAAGGTGCACACCGAGGGCTTCAGTCTCCCAAACGATACGACAGCTTGCTGCGTTCGCTAAACTCCGACGACGCCTCTGCTCGCAACACCGCTCTACGCCAGCTTCGTACAATTGGCGAACCGGCAATGGCAAACATTTTGAATGCATTTACGCAAGACGAGCGAATCGAACAATTCCCAGGTCTTCGGTCTGCGTTGAAAGCCCTCGCAACCGAACTCCCTCGGCCAATCATTGCCGCCGGCACAGCCAACGACCCTCAAGTCAAACTAGAAGCCATCCGAGCACTGGCTGAAATCAATTCCAAAGAAGCGTTGAGCGTTTTGTACTTGGCGATTCTGGCCCCTAATCAAAACGACTTAATTCACTCGACTGCGTCAAATATTTTGGCCAAACGTCCGGGCGCACATCTCGACACTTTTCAAATCGAGAGATGGTTTCACCAAGAAACCATGGAAGCGCTCAAACTCAAACGCGATCCTGTTTTATTACGACAGTCAAGCAACGTTTGGATCTGGGACAATAAACTTCAAAAAGTCGTTTCGCAACCGTCCAATGCAGCCACCGATCGCTGCCGCCGCGCCTCCTACTTTGCTCAAGGCCTTTACGAGAGCTATCCGCTATCACCAGACAACCGCCAACTGTACTTGCTGACGCAATTGGAGCTCGCCAAACGCGTTGCCGGCCCCAACACATCGATCAACACCGCCAAACTAACCAACAAATTACACCTGACCACCGCAGAAACCAATAATCTGTTGCATGCGGCGCTCAAGTGCGAACTGTTTCCAGCGGCAACTGCTTGCTGCGAAATCCTCAAATCGATGGGCGACGCTTCCGTACTGACTCAACTATCAGGCAACTACCCACCCCTGACACACGCGATGCTCTCTGGTGAACGCAGCGTTCAGTTTGCGGCACTCGAAGCGATTGCACAACTTGATCCCAAACAAGCCTTTCCGGGCAGCAGCCACGCTCTAACACTCGCCGTTTTCTTAGCCAGTGGTAGCGGTCAACCGGCGGCCTTGGTCGGCGATCACCGCTTGGACGTCGCTCAGACCTATGCGGCCACGGTCGCTTCTTCAGGCTTGCGCGGCGAAGCGGCTCAAACCGGTCGAGAACTATTTAAAACTGCAACGACCAACTCTGATATCGAAATCATTCTGATTAGTGACAACATCACCAGCCCCGGCTTCGACAGCTTGATTCAACAATTAAGAAACGACTGGCGCACATCACGCATACCAATCGCACTCTTATACAAAGACCCTCGCCGAAGCCAACGAGCGATGTTGCGGCTTGGGCGGAACAACGTGACCGCGATCCCTTTCACTTCAACGCCTAGTTTGATCGGAACCAGTGTTGACCAAATGGTGAACCAGGTTTCCACTTTCCGCCAAGATCACCTGCAGCGTAATCGACAGGCAAATGTTGCGATCCGGTGGTTGGCAAAAATTGCTAAGGACCGTCAATCGTATTCGTTCTTTAATCTCGGCCAGCATCAAGAGAAAATTCGGGAACTGATTTACCAACCTGGATTCTCAGCTCCCGTCAGCGAAATACTAGCGAACATCGCCACCCCCGAAGCTCAGCGGCAACTGCTGGACTTTGCCAGTGAAAACGGTCTGCCGATCGAGCAACGCCAGCAAGCAGTAACGGCATTCCAAGCCGCCGTCAAACGCGCCGGCATCTTGCTAACCAGCGACGAGATCCTGATGCAGTACAACCGGTACAATGCCAGTCGGACCCAGCCCAAAGAAACCCAACTGCTGCTCAGCTCCGTTCTGGACATCATCGAAGCCGGCAAAAACTAAGAATTTTGCTGTCACGGGAAGAAATCTCGCGCGCCTGAGCGAGAACATTGCTTGCCCACAATCTTGAATTCCATGAGAACAACTATCCATTGAGAGGTTGTGCCTCTACAAAGCCTCCGGAATTACGGGCTATTCACGCAGGATTGAATCTTTTCTCACTGCTGGCACCTGTTTTTGAAAATTCTAGAAAAGTAATGACTTTTCGTGACAGGTACTCATCTCACTGCGCCTTTAAAGGCAGCGGAAACGAAGGAGTTTCTATTGCCAACAATGGCTTCGCTCCTTTGTGCTGCCTTCAGTCCCGATTCCACTCATTACTTTACAGGCAAGACATGAATATCATTTCAAAGGTCGTTTTGGCAATGTCCGTTTTCATAATCACTACCGTCGCAACGAATATCTCGCCCGCATATGCTATCCAAACGTTTTCGAAAAGAATGCACAAAGCGGTCGACAATTTTAAAGAGACGAAAACTCGGTGGGGAATTCGTGTTAGAAAAACGAATGCAATCTGACGCCAATGTTTAAAACC
>CAZKTR010000055.1:0-13448 GCA_964555525.1 uncultured Pirellulaceae bacterium | reverse complement strand
GTTCGGCATTCCAAGCGTTTTGGTAGAGCGAAAGCGTTGCGTTAGATGTTTGTTCCGCCTGCTCGTTCATCTCAGCTGTCCGCAAATTTACGACTGTGAAATCACATTATAATCCAGTCGATTCCGTCCCGCATGGATCGCCAACGTTAATCATAAACGCAGCCACCAGTGTCGGCAAGGAAATCCGATAGAGTGTTACCTCACTCGAACCTATTAAGTTCGCGGAAGTTAGAATGGATTTGGCAGATTTCTAAACAGAATTGTCATTGCACAGGCGTAACCTAGTGGCAGGGCAATTGAAACGAACCATTGGAGTTGTTCCGCGAGTTGGTTGAATCGTTTTCGAGAGATTGCTAGTCCGACAGGAACCAAAATGCTGGAGTAACCCAACAGCATAAAAAGAATTACCGAGGGCGACCTCGTGTAGTCAGCACCTTCGGTGAAGTCGATAGTTAGCATTGCAGAAAGCAGAATTGCAATTGCAGAAACACCTCCAGCAAGGACTAATCCAGTGCGCCATGAAGTTGGTGCTTGTCGCCCCGGCGTCTCTATACTTTCAGGTGTAGAGGGGGCAGCGTAAGGATTGCGAGAATCGTTTTCCATTTATAAGGCTCAGTAATTTTCTAGGGGCGTTTTCGGTCGATTTGCGGTTTTGTAAATCGGCGTATCGCTGATTGTTTCCAGTCTTTTGCCATTGTATGTCGGGGTTGCTATTTATGGATGACAGTTTTGGTGACACCCCGAAAACAGATATTTTGACGGGCAAATGAAAAGTTGATATGATTTTTACTTGTATAAATTTTTACATTCCGAAAACGTGAGGAGAATTTTATGCTGAAACAACGAGTAGAAAAATCGCGTCAAATAACAGTTGTGATCAAGCAAGCCGTCATGGCTTTCTTAGTCGGAGCGGCGTTCTTGGCTTCCGCTGACACGCTGTCCGCTCAAAGGCCGAATGTGCTTTTCATTAGCGTGGACGATTTGAATGATTTTACAGGCTATGCCGGGCATCCAGATGCGATCACCCCCAATATGGACAGGCTCGCCAGCGAAGGGGTTTATTTCCGACGTGCACACTGCACGTATCCGCTTTGCGGCGCTTCGCGAGCCAGCGTCTTCAGTGGCCTTTATTTTTCGGAACTCAACACACTGCTAACGCAACCTGATGATGAGGAAGTTGAACAGCGGGTCGAAGCCATGGGCTCCTCCCTGTTGCATACTTACTTTGGCGACCGTGGTTATAAGACAATGGCGGTGGGGAAACTTATGCACCGTCATGTCCCCGACGGTAGTGTTGATCTCTCAGGAGGAAGGAGCAGTTTTGACTCTAACGAGAATGCCGCCGGACAGAGAGTGCGAAGCAAGTGGCCGCTCGATCTGAATCACGACACCGCCGATAATCTGACTGACTGGGCAGTCTATGTGGGCGAAAACGGCCAAGGGACCGAGGCAGATATGACTGACACAAGGTACGCGAATTGGGCGATCGATCGATTGGAGGAAAATCATAACGATCCCTTCATGCTGATGGTTGGGTTTCAGCATCCACACGTACCGTGGTATGCGCCCCAAAGGTATTTCAACATGTATAATCGTAACAACTTGACCCTGCCGCCTTACCTAGCAACGGACTTCAATGACATTCCCAACTTTGTCGATGATGCGATCGTTAATCCTGAGCAGCCCAGCACTGAGTGGGCGATTGCTAGTAATGAGTGGAGGAATATCATGCAAGCCTACCTTGCCAATGTTTCCTACGTCGATTTTCATATCGGACGCGTGCTGGATGCCTTGGAAGATAGCCCCTACGCGGACAACACAATCGTCATACTCTGGGGCGACCATGGCTACCACCTCGGTGAAAAGAACGCTTTCCACAAAAACACCCTCTGGGAGCGCTCGTCAGTTACACCACTCATTATCAAAGCGCCGGGGATGGATAATGGCAGGTGCGACCGGGTGGTAAGCCTCATCGACCTCTATCCGACTCTTATTGACCTGTGCGATCTTCCTGCCAACGACATTTTGCGTGGCCGGAGCTTGACACCTCTGTTGCAAAACCCGAATCGCTCGTGGGACTTCCCGGCGTTTACCTTTCGGCAGAACAACAAGGCGGTCCAGTTTGGCGACTTGCGGCTCATCACATACGAAGATGGATCGCAAGAATTATATGACCATCAAAACGATCCCAATGAGTGGACCAATCGCGTAAATAGCTCGTCATACGCAGACGAGCTTTCGCTGCTTGAAAGCATGTCCCCATTTTCTGATGACTTTGCTCCTGGCTCGACGGTGTTTACTTTTGTCAATGGCGGACCTCTCGATAGGGCGGGAGTCGGCGGCAATATGACGGTTAATGGAGTGACCATCACAACACGGGATGTGATCGGTCTGGGAGGCTCCCGTGCCTCTAACGGGTCCGGCGACATAACCAATGTCGGAAATACCGGAGGCTTAGGAATTAACTCTGGCGTCAGTGACGCCGCCATCCTCTTTGAGGCGACTGAGGGTTGGGAGTTTACCTTCAACACCGATGTCCAGTTGCTGAACATTGAGTTGTTGCAGACCAATTCCGGCGGCAGGTTGACTATCTCAGGGAGTTTTCCGGATATCGTGATCGCTGGTAACGCCGATGGCGACAATGATTTGAGAAACACCTTGGTGCCAGCTAATTCTGTGGTCAGAATTAACTATTCCCACACCGGGCCGGTGGGAACAGACGGCCCGCGAATCCTCAGTCTGGTTGTTGGTGATCCTGCTCCTGCTGACGCTTCGGTGTTTAATTTTGTCAATGGCGGCCCTCTCGATAGAGCGGGAGTCGGCGGCAACATGACCGTTGGTGGGGTGACCATCACAACACAGGATGTGTTCGGTCTGGAAGGGACCCGTGCTTCGGCAGGGACCAACAACCAAACCAATATCGGAAATACCGGTGGTTTGGGAATCAACTCTGCCGCCTCTGACACCGCCAGAAACTTTGAGTCGGATGAGGGGTGGGTGTTCACCTTCGATACTGATGTCCAATTGCAGAACATGGACTTGTTGCTGACTAATTCCGGCGGCAGGCTCACTATCTCAGGGAGTTTTCCGGATGTCGTGCTGGCTGGTAACGCCGATGGCGACAATGATTTGGGAAATACCTTTGTGCCAGCCAATACCCCGGTCAGCATTTTCTATTCCCACACCGGTCCCCTGGGAACAGACGGCCCGCGAATTATCAGTATGTCGGTTGCTCCTGCTACCGGCGGTGGCGGTAACAACGGTCCGGGGGGCATTGTCTTTACACTGACAGAAGCCTCTGATGGTGGTATCGACATTGTTGGAACAGGATCGGGAGTTATTCCTAGAGCAACTGACCCAAATGGCGGCTCATACAGTAATGGCCCCACTGGAGAAGACGACTGGGACTACACAAATTTCAATTCGGATTTCCTTAGAGATACTGTGCCCACTAGTAATCGCAGGGCAAACTCGAATTCAGGATCCATAAGGAATTTGACGACCGGAATAACTTACGATTTGGAAGATTTGAATTTGGATCGAGATGGCAATAGCCGCGACGATATTGACATCGATACTCGTAACAATGCGATCTTCCGTGAAGGCGATGCATGGGAATTTAGCTATACCGGCCGGTTTAACCCTGCGAGGTTAGAGTTTGATGATCTGATCGTCGGAACCCATGAAATCGAAGCTAATTTGAACAGTACAAACGGTGCTGGATTTAGCGAAGAGATTTTTGGAGACGTTACTATTCGCGTAATCGATTAGTCGTTTAGATTCTTAGTAAAACTTAGCTTGGCTTTTCGTCCACGCGCCAAACCGGTGCGTGGACGAAGTCATTTTAGGGTCTGATACCGTCGGAAACTTTGGGTCAGATGACGGATGGGAGTTCACCTTCAATACTGATGTCCGATTCCGAATATCGACTTGTTGCAGACCAATGTCGGCGAAAAAACTGTTTCTAGATTTTGATTCGAACAAATACCCGATGTTCCGCATCTCTGGCAGTGCAGAGAAGGGCGGCAAGTGTCGGCTGCAACTTCCGCCCGTCTTTTGCCCTCTGTTTGTCGGTTTTCTACTTGTAGATGACCGTTTTGTTGACACCGGAGAATACAAACATTGGACCCGCAGGCAACAGCAGGTATAATTGCCGCCTGTGGCTCTACCACAAAGTGACCGTCCTGAAAACGTGATCCGAACAAAGAGAATTTATGCAAAAGCAGCGAGTGAAAAAATCCCGCCAAATAACAGTTGTGATTAAGAAAGCCGTCATCGCTTTCTTAATAGGCACGTCGTTCTTGTTTTCCTCTGACACTCTGTCCGCTCAAAATCCGAATGTGATTTTTATTGGCGTGGACGATTTGAATAATTTCACAGGCTTTGCCGGGCATCCGGATGCGATCACACCCAATATGGACAGGCTCGCCAGTCAAGGGGTTCATTTCCCACGTGCCTACTGCTCCTATCCGCTTTGCGGTGCTTCGCGAGCCAGCCTTATGACTGGCGTCTATTTTACGGAGCTCACCACGACTCGAGTTCAACCCGATGATGATGAAGTTGAACAACGGATCGAAGCCTTGGGCTCCTCCCTGTTGCATACCTACATGGGCGACCGTGGTTATAAGACAATGGCGGTGGGAAAAATTCTCCACGATCATGTCCCCGACAACAGTGTTGATCTCTCGGGCGGAAGGGACAGTTTTGACTCTAACCAGAACGCCCAAGGACAGCGGGTGCGAAGCAACTGGCCGCTAGACCTGAATCACGACACCGCCACAACACTGACTGATTGGGGGGTCTATGTTGGCCGAAACGGCGTCGGAACCGAAGCAGATATGGGTGACACAATCTCCGCAGATTGGGCGGTCGAGCGATTGCAGGAAACTCATAACGATCCCTTCATGCTGATGGTGGGGTTTCTGCATCCACACGTACCTTGGTACGTGCCGCAAAAGTATTTCGACATGTATGAGCCTGCCAACTTAACCCTGCCGCCTTACCTAGCAACGGACTTCGATGACATTTCGGCGGCTGGGTTTGATCTCATGAATGATGGCTTTCCCACCACCGAGTGGGCGATCGCTGCTAATGAGTGGAGAAATATCCTTCAAGCCTACCTGGCCAATGTTTCCTATGTCGATGCCCAGATCGGGCGCGTCCTAGATGCTTTGGACAACAGCCAATACGCGTCCAATACGGTCGTAGTCCTCTGGGGCGATCATGGCTACCACCTCGGTGAAAAGAACATCTTCCAAAAAAACACCCTCTGGGATCGCTCGGCAGTTACGCCGTTGATCATCAAAGCGCCGGGGATGGCCGCTGGGGCCGAGTGCAATCGGGTGGTAAGCCTCGTGGACATCTATCCGACCCTTCTTGACCTTTGCAACCTCCCCCCCAACGACATGAATCGGGGCCGGAGTTTGACACCTCTGCTGCAAGACCCAACGCTTCCGTGGGACTTCCCGGCGTTTACCGAGCATCGCGGCAACAACGGAGTCCAGTATGGCAATTTGCGGTTGATCACCTACGCAGATGGGACGGAAGAACTATATGACCACGCAATCGATCCCAATGAGCAGACGAATCTTGTAAACAGCCTGGCTTACTCAGACGAACTTGCAACACTTCAAAGCATGTCTCCATTTTCAGGTGACGCTGCGCCTGGCTCGGCCGTGTTTAACTTTGTCAATGGCGGCCCGCTCGATGCGGTCGGAGTCGGCGGCAACATGACCGTTAATGGAGTGACCATCACAACGCAAGATGTAATCGGTCTGGAAGGTTCCCGTGCCTCCGACGGAACCAACAACGTAACCAATATCGGAAATATCGGAGGCTTGGGAATCAACTCTGCCGTCTCTGATACCGCCATACTTTTTCAGTCGGACGAGGGATGGGAGTTTACCTTCAATACCGATGTCCAATTGCAAAACATTGAATTGTTGGAGACCAATGCCGGCGGCACGCTGACGATCTCTTCAGAAAGTTTTTCGGATATTGTGCTCGCTGGTGAAGTCGATGGCGACAATGATTTGGGGAATACCGTGGTGCCAGCCAATACCTTGGTCAGCATTTCCTATTCCCACACTGGTCCGCAGGGAACAGACGGCCCGCGAATTATCAGTCTGTCGGTTGCTACGGAGGATGCTCCTGACATGTCACCGACGCCAACGGATTCTCCGGCGTTGTTTACTTTTGTCAACGACGGCCCGCTCGATGCGGCTGGGATCGGCGGCAACATGACCGTTAATGGAGTGACCATCACGACGCAGGATGTGATCGGTTTGGACGGCACCCGTGCCTCCGGCGGGACCGGCAACGAGACCAATATCGGAAATACCGATGGCTTGGGAATCAACTCTGCCGTCTCTGACACCGCCAGAAACTTTGAATCGGGTGAGGGGTGGGAGTTCACCTTCAATACCGATGTCCAATTACAGAACATTAACTTGTTGCTGACCGATGCTGGCGGCGCGCTCACGATCTCTTCAGCGAGTTTTCCAGATATCGTGCTCGCTGGTGAACTCGATGGTGACAATGATTTGGGGAATACCATGGTGCCAGCTAATACCTTGGTCAGCATTTCCTATTCCCACACCGATCCAGAAGCAGACGGTCCGCGAATTATCAGCCTGTTGGTTGCTGAGGTCGAAGCGGACGACTGTTTACTCGGCGACGTAAATCGGGATGGCATCGTCAACTTTTTAGACATCAGTCCATTTATCTCGGCGTTGTCGGGCGGAGGATTTTCTTGCGAGGCAGATGTTGATCAAAACGGGGTAGTCAATTTTCTAGACATCTCTCGCTTCATTACACTGCTAAGTGGAGGTTAGTGTCGTCAATGGCACTGATCACGGATAGAAACGAGAAAAGCCGTATCGTCAAAAACTAACGCGTTTCAACGATACGGCTTGATAGGCCAGGCAGGACTCGAACCCGCGACAAAGGGATTATGAGTCCCCTGCTCTAACCAACTGAGCTACTGGCCCGCGAGGGGCACATTGTATCCACTTAAACCGACCGCTCAAGGAGCGTTCTCGGTTTAGCCGCCGGTGGTTGCGATTTTTTTGAAAGTTCTTGCGGCTATTGCAGATTAGACAACCGCCTCATAGGACACCCGCTGGTCAGGTTAGGTTCGCTGGAAGATGTTGTTACGCTCGCAACACCCGTGACAAAAACGGACCACAGATGAGTAGTGGTTGATGATTCGGTTCATGGGTAAAACGCTAACTGCGTGATCACTACTGAGCCGCCGGGCGATAGCCCACGGTTTTCGGCTTATCGTGGAAACCGTGGGCTATCGCCCAATGGTACTCACTTTAACCTCGAATGGGGTGACAGATTGTGAGCCGAACGCGCTAGCGTCGGGCCTTGCGTCAGGTTAAGTGGTATTCTGTTAAGGCCCGACGCTAGCGCGAACGGCTCACAGTTGAAAAATCTAAAGTGAGTGCCATTAGGCTCCGCCCTGAGCTAATCACGTAAACCCCGCTGGGGTAATACAATCGCGCCATGAGCTCGGCAACTCCGCAAGGATTTGTAGCCTCATCCACTACGCAGACTTGGCTGTTCAAAGGCCCAAGGGGCTGGCAGTTTGCTTAGCCCAGTCTAAGGAACTGAAAGTTCCGCAGGGCTGGGTAAATCATTGCCCAATGATTCCGAGGGCCAACGGCCTGACCGTTAGACGAAGCAGCGTAACAAACGGACAGACCGTTGGTCTTCTTGTACGTAAGCGCGGACTAACCCAGCCCTGCGAATCTTCGATTCTTAGTCTGGGCTAAGCAAACTGCCAGACCGTTGGTCCTAAGTGACGCGTGTTTGCTTACTCGGTCCCCTCGTTAGCACTCCCCGCACATACCGCACAACTGGAACTTCTGTAATCAACCTCGCCGTCAGTTAACTGTTTGTCTCCATTTGCCAAGGATTAACTGCTTGTTGGCTTGCTATAACGCACCCTTCTGAAAATACTCCTCGACCTATCTGAACCTACCTAAGTGTTACCCCTTTCCTAGCACGACTTCAGAAAACCACCCAAAATCGCGAAGCGTCTTTTCATATAATGTCATCCGCCAAACCAGAAAATAAAGGCCTGCTGCCAGTTAACTTGGGGCAATCTGCACTCCCCAAAAAGACTGCACGCAAGAAGCGAGAGTTGGTCTCCGACTCGATCGCCACCGGCTTGATTTTTGCATTGCTGTTGACCGTAGGTCAGCGCGTTATCGGGTTCGGCCGCGGAATTTTGTTCTGCCATTTCATGACCGACCAGGAACTCGGCCAGTGGTCGATGGTGTGGAGCTACTTAATGCTCATGGCGCCTCTGGCAGTGTTAGGACTTCCCGGTTGCTTTGGGAAATACAGCGAATACTATCGCCAACGCGGCCAGTTACGGTCGTTCATTGGTCGAATTGCGATCATCAGTTTTGCGATGACCAGTACGTTGGCCGCGGCGGTATTCTTTATGCCAGAGACGTTCAGCTGGATTCTGTTCCGCGATACTGAAAACGCGTACCTCGTCCGCTTGATCGCGATAGGGCTGGTATTTGTTGGGGCGTCCAATTTTCTGTCGACGCTGATGGAGTCATTGCGACAAGTCAGAGTCGTCACGATGATGCGATTCATCACCGGTTGTAGCTTCGCAGTTGTTGGGGTTTTACTGTTGTCTACCTTTGAAGCCAAATCAGCCGCTGCAACGATTGGATTTTCAGTCGCTTGCTTGCTCGGGGTGGTCCCCGCGTTTTGGGTGCTTTGGAACGGCCGCGACAGTTTTAGCAACGAAGGTGATATCCTAACGCACAGTAGCATGTGGAAACGCATCGTCCCCTTCGCGGCTTGGTTGTGGGTTTCCAACATGGCACACAATTTGTTCGAAGTGGCTGATCGCTACATGCTAATCCATTGGTCCACTGGGACTGCCGTGGAAGCTCAATCAGCCGTGGGGCAGTACCATTCGGGACGAGTGGTTCCGCTACTGTTGGTCGGTGTGGCTTCGATGCTGGCCGGTGTCCTGCTGCCTTATTTGAGCGAGGTATGGGAAAAGGGTCGCAAGGACCTTGCCGTTCGACAGCTGAACTGGACCATCAAGCTTACTTCGATTGGTTTTACGCTCGGCAGCATTGTGTTGTTGCTGATGTCTCCGATTCTGTTTGAATGGATTTTAGAAGGACGCTATAACGACGGCTTGGCTGTGCTTCCGTTAACGTTGGTCTATTGTATTTGGTTTAGCCTCCACGTGATCGGACAAGACTATTTGTGGATTGCCGAAAAAGGCAAGTGGGCGACGTTCGCCACAGCGCTTGGCTTGGTCGTGAACTTAGCATTAAACATGCTTTTGATTCCAATCATTGGCTTGCTAGGTGCGGTGTTGGCCACTGCGGCGGGTAACCTGTTAATTGTGATCTTGCTGTTTGCATTGAATCATCGTTTGGGGTGCAAAACCGACCTTGGTATTTGGTTGTGTGCAGGGATTCCGTTAATTTTGCTATTGGGAAAACCGTTGGCGATTGTTGCTGGGATCATTTTGTTGGTGCTGTGCGTTGCAACAAACTTGTTCTTCAGCCAAACCGAGCGGCAGGAAATTGCTGACCTAGTAAAGAAGCGGTTTGGACGAAGCTAACGAGTCGCTTCAGTCGAACCTTCTTCTTCGTCGTCTTCGATGTCTTCTTCGGCTGATGCCAACTTAACGGCCGAGTCCTTCGTCTTATGTTGAAAGCTGTAAGCATTGCGATAGCTTAACGGTTCATTCAGAACCCGCGTTGGAGCCTCCTTGTTCGCCCAAGTTGGGGCTGGAAGGAGGCCATTGGCACCGACTTGTTTACCGGCAAATCGTTTGCCTTCGTAGATACTACCTTTTTCGAAGGGACCTGCTCCCAGCACCCAAGTATGCGAACAATTGCTTTCAGCTCTTGCGACTCCCGACTGCCAAATCGGTTCTTTTGTTTCTTCGTCGTATGCAAACACGATCACTTTCGCGATTCCTGCTTGAGCGTTGGTCTGTGCAAATGAGACTTCCGGAAGCGCAGCCACTGGCGAATTTGACAACACCGATGCAGCTGCAGACAAGCCGCCAGTTTTTGGAATGCCGTAGGTAATCTCGTGGCCGTCGGTACCCAAAGCGCCAACTCGAGCTTCGACGATCGTGTCGGCGTCTTTGCGAGATTCTTGCACCTGCGCGCCGGCGGCAGTCAACTGCTGACGAATCGCACTGATCACATAGTCTTCGTTAACAAAATTATCTGATCGAACGGATTTTAAAAAACTGGTGTCAAAGAAAACTTTGCGACCGGTCAACTCATGAAAGTCCAATTTCGCCACCGCGTTGTCAACCGCATCGGAGATCAGGAGTTGCTCGGTACCGCTACGTTTGGTGGTCGTACCGCACCCGACCGATGCGATCGCGCAGGCAACCACGGATGTGTAAAAAGCGAGTTTAAAAAAACGAAGTGCCTTGGCACGGTGAGTTGGTTGCTGAATGGCCACGGAAGAGACGAACAGTTGGAGCAATTTTGGAAGCACATGGAGTCGATCGACAGTGCGAAAATAGAGGTTTTCGAAAGTCTGCGGAACCTTGATCGAGGCGTTTATTCGTGGTCAGCGTCTGATAAGCAGTTGCATGCACGCTTTTGAGTGATTTGATTCACTGAAAATGCAGCAAGTTGCTTTTCAGAGCGAATGCAATTTGCCAGCATTGGTAGCAATCTTGGTTGTTCATCGGCTCAAGGGGCTAGGAAAACTGCCAGACCGTTGGTCCTAAGGAACGGCTTTCGCCGAAAGTCGCCTTTCGCTCCGCGAAAGAAGCGTTCTTTCAATCTCGGAGACACTCAATATTTTTATTCCTTTACCTATTTGGAATCGCTCAAAGTGATTTGAAAAATCAACCGATCATTCAACGCTTTTCGTCTTCGAAAAATCGGTTCAGGGTAACGCTATTTTCGCGGAGCAAAAAGTCGACGATGGCCTTTTCAGTTTAACGACGATTCGGAAGGCGACGGCGTCAGCGCCGCCCAAAAAAACACCGAGCCTATAAGCTCAACAGCCTCGTTGTCCGTCGGCCCGCGATGCCGTCACCCAGAAATTAAAACCACCAAGTCATCGCGATGGACCATTTCCACGCGGTAGTTTTCCCCCAACACCGACTCAATCCCATCGCTCTGCATACCGGCGATCCGAGCGGCATCCTGCAGATCGTATTGGCTTAAACCGCAAGCAACCTTCTTTCCTTCAACCAAAATCTCAACCGTGTCACCGCGTTGAAACTCCCCGCTGACGCGCGTTACCCCCGCAGGCAACAACGAACTGCCTGCCTGTACTGCTCGCCATGCCCCTGTGTCGATTTCGATTTGCCCGTTAATCCCAAGCCCGCCGGCGATCCATTTTTTGCGTTGGTTAACCGGCTTGTCCGCTGGCGAAAAGAATGTGCACTTACCGCCAGCTTGAATCGCCGCAACCGGATTGTTGTTTTTCCCCGACGCGATGATCATCGCCGCTCCACCAGCGGTAGCGATCTCGGCGGCCGCGATTTTGGTTACCATCCCGCCACGAGACAAATTACTGGCCGCTTCACCGGCCATGGCTTTAATGCGATCATCGATTTCGGACACAAATTCGATCAACTTGGCGTCTGGATCCGTAGACGGAGGAGCCGAATACAAACCATCGATGTCCGAAAGTAAAATCAATAAATCCGCATCGACCATCGTGGCCACTCGAGCGGCCAAGCGATCATTGTCGCCGTAACGAATCTCGTTCGTCGCTACGGTGTCGTTTTCGTTGATGATCGGAATCGCTTTCCAGTCCAACAGCGAATTGATCGTCGCGCGAGCGTTTAGATAACGCCGTCGAGTTTCTGTGTCGCCGATGGTGACCAACACCAGCCCGGTCGCGACATTCAATTTACTAAAGATTTCATCAAAGGTCCTGCCGAGCGCAATTTGGCCGATCGCAGCCGCTGCTTGGCTCTGAGCCAAACTAAGCTTGCCGTCGCTGGACAGGGATTCGATTCGGTTTCGCCCCAACGCGATCGCACCCGAGGAGACGATCAGCACGTCGGCACCATGCTGTCGAAGTTTCATCGCGTCCGCCGCCAACGATTCCAACCAGGTTCGCCGCAGGCCCGTTCCAGGATCGACTACCAATGACGAACCCACCTTGATCACGATACGGCGAAAGCGGCTTAAGTCGGTTGGGAGCGTAGAATTCATCTGTTTTTCAAAACAAGCGGGTTAATAAAAGGGCTCTTTAAAAGGCGAACCGTTAAATTAACGGTGGCAACCACAAATTAACAGTGCAATGATCTTAGAAATAAAATACGCTGCTGATACACACGTTTTTTAAACCTTGGAACCACTTAATGCAGAAGCCATCGGCAAAACGCGAATCGGTAATCGAGATGCTCGAACACGGCGGCTTAACCGAGCAGAACGTCCGCGATATCTCCCAACAAACCGACGTACCCGAAGCCGACATCTGGGGCGCCGGTTCGTTCTACCACCTGATCGACAACGAACAAGACCTCGCTGCCGGCCCGCAGGTTCGCGTTTGCAACGGACTGACCTGTCGGATGCGGGGCTCTGACGAACTCGCCGACCGTTTGACCACCGCAGGTCGCAATGTCACTCGGATCAGCTGCTTGGGGCAATGCGACCTAGCACCAGCGTTGTTGAACGAACAAACCGAACTTGAAACCTTTGCCGCTCATCAAACCGCAGTCACTCCCGACGACCCTACCTTGCCCTTGAATTTGGGCGGGGAGGTGGATGCTTCGTATCGAAACTTGGCAAAAGCAAAACAAATGTCCGCCCAGCAGATCATCGAGCAACTGGAAGCGTCCGGTTTGCAAGGTCGGGGCGGCGCGGGGTTTCCGGCTCACTTTAAGTGGTCTTCGGTTTGCCAACAAACCGAGACCGAACGGTACGTGATCTGCAACGCCGACGAAGCCGAACCGGGAACCTTCAAAGACCGCGAGACGATGCTGCGGCAACCTCACAAAATGTTTGAAGGGCTCGCCATCGCCGCTCATGCAATCCAAGCCACCAACATATACGTTTACATCCGCGGTGAATTCGTCAACGAACACCGAATCATCTCGGATGCGCTCCAACAGGCCCAAGACCACCTATCCGAATTCGACATCAAAATCGTCCGCGGCCACGGGGCGTATATCTGCGGCGAAGAAACCGCTTTGCTAGAATCGCTCGAAGGCAAACGAGGCATGCCTCGACTCAAGCCACCCTACCCAACCGAATCCGGTTTTCGCGGCAAACCGTCTTTGATCCATAACGTTGAAACTATCGCTTGCGTACCCGCGATCATCGAACATGGCGGCGACTGGTTCAAAAACCTCGGTCGTACCGAACCCGGCACCAAACTATATTGCATCTCAGGGCACGTGAATGCTCCCGGGGTTTACGAATTGCCGTTAGGAGTTTCTTTGGACGAACTGGTCGAAGCGGCTG